>JBJTHA010000313.1:0-12531 GCA_046094265.1 Cytophagales bacterium | reverse complement strand
TACTTTTTGCCGTACACCGACTTTTCAGAAAACAAAGGCTTTGGGTTGAAGTACAGCTTTTTTACGCCACATAACGCATGGAACTTAACGGGCGAAACGCGCATCAGCAATTTGACCGAATACGCATATGGTTTGGGCAGCAGCACAACCTTATCAGATCAGTTTCGCCTCAACTTCAACAACTTTCGTTTTAATATTACTGCCAACAAGCAGATTTACGGATCTTTGTTTGGTGGACTTGGTTTTTTCTACGACCGTAATTTTGCAGTGGGTGTAACCGAAGAGCCGCGGCAGCCGGGAGACTTCGAGAAATATGGCGTGGGTACCCAATCAGCCTACTCTGCAACAGGCATATTGTTCAACTTACTGCACGACAACCGTAAGAACTCCATCAACCCTGCTGACGGTTTGTACTTGCAAGCGTCATTGCGTGTAAACCCGAGTTGGTTGGCAAACGATAATTTATGGAACTCAGTTTACTTGGATAGCAGACGTTATTTTCGATTGGATGATCCAAAAAGAAAAATCTTGGCAGTGTCAGCATTTTATTGGGGAACGTTTGGCCGAGTGCCGTACTTCAATTTACCAAGTACCAACTTAGAGCCAGCTGGCCGATCTGGAAGAGGATATCCTTTGGCACGCTTTCGCGGAAAGCATATGCTATACTTGGAGGGAGAATATCGGTTTGATCTCACACGCGATGGCTTTTTGGGTGGTGTAGGCTTTCTCAACTTTCAATCGTTCACAGACCAGAACAATCGAATGGATGGAATTAATCCAGGAATTGGCGGTGGGTTGCGCATCAAATTCAATAAACGATCCGATACCAATTTAGTGATTGATGCGGGCTTAGCACCAAATTCCTTCCAATTGTACATTGCCTTGGGCGAATGGTTTTGAGAAACCAGCCCTTCTATGGCAACCAACAGCGGTAGCTATTTCCGCTTGCGTATTACCTGCTTTTAAAAGCCTGCCAATTACATATCTTTGCTCTTGGCTGAGTTACTTATATTTTGACATTGCAACACAAGTTTAATCAACTTGGTCAATTGAAAGGGGGAGAAATCCTCCTTTCTTTTAACCTTTTGTGTTGCACTTATTACTTGAACTTAGAAATGAATATTTAAAGTGCCCCTGTATTTACGGTGAAGGTGTGATCCGGACATTGGGGACTTGGTGCGCAAGATAGCCTGGATCAAAGGCGAAAAGACAAAAAGCCACTGGCTATGATCTGACGATCGTCAGTGGCTAAATTCAATTTTATTTACCTCAGATCATCGAATAACTTGTGCCTGTAGTTTTGATGCCAACACAGATTTGGGTACAGCACCAACCTGTTTGTCCACTATTTCGCCATTCTTAAAAACAAGCAGGGTAGGAATAGAGCGAACGCCAAAGCGTGCAGTAACGTCAGGATTTTCGTCTACATTCAATTTTGCCACCACGGCTTTGCCTTCATATTCATTGGCAAGTTCCTCCACAGCAGGACCAATCATTTTGCACGGACCGCACCACTCTGCCCAAAAGTCAACTAAAACAGGCTTATCGCTTTTCAATGTTTCGTCAAAGGTTGCATCGGTTAGTTCTAAGGTTTTTCCCATAATGTTATGAAGATTAATGAATTAGGATTAAGAATTCTTCTTTAATTGTCTACTTCTGCTTCAGTCAATTCTAACACAAAGTTAGACGAAATTGTTCCAATTTCAGCTTTCGTCAAAGCATTTATCGGCTGCTCGCTAAGCCAGCGTACTTCCTGCTTATCTGTTACTACGCCCACTTCGGCCAAACGCTTTAGTTCTTTGATTAACTCGTTGGTTGGTTTAATTCGCACGGTTCGCGCCAACAGTTCTGTCTGCAGCGCCTGTTGGTTCCTTAAATAAATTCGAAGTGCAGCTTGGCCGATGTTCTTCTTGCAAAGCGCATCAAGCGTGTCAATAAACAGATCATCAATACGTTCAGCTTCGGCACGTAACGCGAGGCCGCTTACGCGTTTACCTCCTAACTCGTTCAATAGGTCGATGTTGCGGATCTTAAATTCAAGGTTTTGCTCACCCCAACTCTTACGCAGAATGTTGCCCTCAATGAATAAGAACAGGCCGGGCATTAAGAATGATTTGAACTTAAGGTAATCATCGCTCCACAACACCAATTCTCCCTTGCCACTGTAGTCTTCAATAAACAGTTTGCCGAATGGCCTACCTGTTTTAGTCATTCGATGTTCCACTGATGCTACAATGCCACCCAATTTACACTCTTTACCTTCTTTGCCGTCAAGATCAGCTAGTTCACTCACCCCTAGGTTACAGAATGTGTCAATTTCAAATTTGAAATTATCAAGTGGGTGGCCCGATATGTACACACCGACCACCTCTTTTTCGAAATGTAGTTTTTCAATTTCACTAAAGGGCTCAATGGGTTCGATTTTTGGCGGAGGCATTTGCGTGCCCGAACTTCCACCAAACAAGCTCGCTTGCGCGCTTTGCGATTCTTGCTGCAACTTGGCGGAATATTTGATTACCTTTTCGGTAAGCGAGATATCACCTTCTTTTGCAGCTAGGTACTGTCTTCTATGGTAGGTTGTGAAGCAGTCAAATGCGCCACTCAGCGCCAAGCACTCAAATGTCTTTTTGTTTACCGATCGGTGGCTTAGCCGTTTAGCAAAGTCAAAAATATCTTGAAACGGACCGTGTGCTTCTCTTTCTTGTATGATAGCCTCAACAGCAGCGTCACCCGCGCCTTTGATTGCCCCCAAACCAAATCGGATTTTACCTTCTTTATTTACTTCAAAATAGACACCCGATTCGTTTACGTGCGGCCCCAGTACTTCAATATTTTGCTTACGGCATTCTTCAATAAAGTAGGTTACGTTATCAAGGTTGCTTTGCGAGTGTGTGAGTACCGCGGCCATGTATTCTGCGGGATAGTTGGCCTTTAAGTAAGCCGTATGGTAAGCCACCAGCGAATAGCAGGTGGAGTGTGATTTATTAAATGCATACTGGGCGAATGCCTCCCAATCTTTCCAAACTTTTTCCGCAACGCGTTCATCGTGGCCGTTTTGTTTACAGCCAGCAATGAACTTGTCCTTCACCTTGTCTAGGACTTCTTTTTGTTTTTTGCCCATTGCCTTCCGCAGCACATCCGCATCGCCCTTGCTAAAACTGGCAAGCTTTTGCGAAAGCAACATCACCTGCTCTTGATACACTGTAATGCCGTAGGTATCCTTCAAGTATTCTTCCATTTCGGGCAAATCGTACTTGATGGGCTCCCTTCCATTTTTTCGCGCAATGAAGTTGGGTATATATTCCATTGGCCCCGGGCGGTAGAGCGCGTTCATGGCAATCAAATCTTCGAACTTATCAGGTTTCAGCGCACGCAAGTAATTTTGCATACCGTCCGATTCAAATTGAAAGGTGCCGGTTGTTTCTCCTCGCTGGTAAAGCTGGTAGGTTTTTGCATCGTTAAGGGGCACCTTGTCGATATCGATCTCAATGCCCCGGCGTTTCTTAATATTTTTTAACGCGGTAGTAATGATGGTGAGCGTGGTCAATCCTAAAAAATCCATCTTCAACAGCCCGGCATTTTCTACCACGCTGTTGTCAAATTGAGTGACCAACATGTCAGAGTCTTTGGCAGTAGATACCGGCACAAACTTGGTCAAGTCGTCAGGTGTGATAATTACCCCACATGCATGCGTGCCCGTGTTGCGAAGCGAACCTTCCAATATCACCGCTTGGTTGAGTACCTGCGCCTTCAGGTCAACACCCTTCTTGATTTCAGCCAGTTCTTTTACGTCTTTGAAAGCAGCATCCAGCGATGTTCCCGGTCGTTCGGGTACCATCTTGGCCAGGTTGTTCGCTTCGGCCAACGGTAGCTCCATCACCCGTGCGCAATCGCGTATGGCAGACTTGGCAGCCATGGTGCCATAGGTAATGATTTGTGCTACCTGATTGTGGCCATATTTTTCGATCACGTACTTCAGCACCTTGTCGCGGCCTTCATCATCAAAGTCAATATCGATATCTGGTAACGACACCCGATCGGGGTTGAGGAAACGTTCAAATAGCAAATCGTAGGCGATGGGGTCTACGTTGGTGATGCCAATACAAAAGGCGACCGCAGAGCCGGCAGCAGACCCACGGCCAGGGCCCACCGAAACGCCCATCTCTCGGGCCTTGCCGGTAAAGTCCTGCACAATCAAGAAGTATCCCGGGTAGCCGGTTTTTTTGATTGTCTCCAGTTCAAAATCTAACCGCTCGCGAATCTGGGGTGTAATCTCCGGATATTTACTTTTGGCACCCTCATATGTCAGGTGGCGAAGGTAGTCGTCTTCAGATGCAAACTCTGGGGGAATGTTGAACTTTGGCAGCAACACATTTCGCTTCAACTCGTATTTCTCTACCTTATCAACAATCTCATGAATGGTTTCAATAGACTCCGGCAAGTCGCGGAAAAGCATTTTCATTTCTTGCTGCGACTTGAAATAAAATTGATTGTTAGGCAGCCCGTAACGGGTGCCGCGCCCCGAGCCGATTGGCGTGGATTGGAATTCACCTTCTTTAATGCAAAGCAATACATCGTGCGCATTGGATTGCGCTTGTTCTAGGTAATAGCATTCATTGGCAGCAAAATACCTCACTCCATACTTTTCAGCGAAGCGTAACAGAGTGTCATTCACACGGTCTTCTTCTGGCATATTATGTCTGTTGAGTTCAATGTAAAAGTCCGACCCTAACAAGTCATGCCACCATTTAAAAACATCTTCTGCCTGTCGCTCGCCCACGTTCAAAATCAAATAGGGTATTTCGCTGCTCAAGCTTCCTGTGGTAGCTATGATGCCTTCTTTGTGTTTAGCGACCAATGCCTTGTCAATGCGTGGATAGATTCCATACAGGCCTTCAATGAAACCCAGTGAGCTGAGCTTCGCAAGATTCTGATAGCCCGTTTTGTTTTTTGCAATCAATACCTGCGTGTAACGTTTGTCCGGATTGTCTTTGGTGAACTTGTTTTTTTTTCGCTCTTCCGAAATATAGAACTCACAGCCGACAATGGGCTTGATATTGTGCTTCAGTGCTTCGCTCACAAACTTAAATGCACCGTACATGTTGCCAAAGTCGGTAAGGGCCACCGAATCCATATTTTCACTTTTTGCTTTCACAATAAGCTCTGCAACATCAGGAACGGCCTGTAATACTGAGAACTGTGAATGTACGTGTAGATGGTAAAAAGGCTTGTCACTTATTTCTGCTTCAGACCCTTTATGATACTCAGCTTGTCTTGCCTTTTCTCTTTTCGTTGAGTTTCCAGCATCCAGGTTTGGCGCTTCATACTCAATTTGTTCAACAGGCGTTGCATCAAACGGGCTTATGACCTTTTTCTTTATTAGGCCAAAAAAAGATCTAGCGGTTGCATCAACATCGTAAGATGCATCGTGCGCATCACCAAATCCTTGCCCAAAAAGTTTTTGATACAATTCTTCCAGGCGGGGCATCTTCAACTTACCGCCAATGCCACCTGCCAGTTGACAAAATCCAATTGAGGCAATCCCTGTGTCCATCCGGGGTATATGCAGAAAGGTTTCAGGTGCTGCGTTTTGGCGCAGCATCTCAGCTCCAATGATGTTAATGTCAAATTCAATATTATGCCCAATCAGTTGTTTTGTGTTTTCTAGGTCTCGCTCAAAAATGTTTAACACTTCGCTTAGCTCGCGGCCTTCTGTTAATGCACGTATTGTAGAGATGCCATGCACTTGCTCAGCCTTGAAAGGAATGTCAAAGCCATCGGGTTTAATTATGTAGTTGTGCTGCGCAAGCAGTTTGCCCTTAGAATCGTGTAATTGCCAAGCTATTTGCACCAAACGAGGCCAATTTTCTAAGTCTGTTAAAGGGGCGGTTTTATTACGCGGAATACCAGTGGTTTCCGTATCGAAAATCAAATACATGTGGCAGCAGTGGTTGGTGGGGTAAAAGTAAATTGAAAACTGTAACTATTCAATTGTTTCAATACCTTAACCATCTTTGAATCGATTCTAATTGCAAAGTATTCGTTTGCGGATTACTTTTGGACGCATATAACATTGCATACTATGAAGTGGTTTATTGATTTATTCTCGAGCACACTGGGTCGTAAAGTAGTGATGGCCTTCACCGGTTTGTTCATTATTTTATTTTTGGCGGTACACTTGGCCGGTAATCTTCAGTTGCTGAAAGGCGATGGCGGTGAGGCGTTTAATGTATATGCCTACTTTATGACCCACAACCCACTGATTAAAACAGTCTCTTATGTCAACTATGCGTTATTCCTAGCGCACATTGCCTGGGCGGTAGCGCTCACCATTTACAATCGCAAAGCCCGAGGCAGCGAAAGATATGCAGTCAGTTCTTCTAAGTCGTCTATTTGGTCATCACGAAATATGGGCATTTTGGGCACCGTTATTTTGGTGTTTTTGGTAGTTCACATGAGCCAATTCTGGGGCGAAATGCACTTTGGCACTATGGAGATGAAAACCTATGGAGATAAAACCGTGAAGGATTTGTACACTACGGTGGCACTTGCCTTTGCAGACCCAATTTATGTGATGCTGTATTGTTTTAGCATGGTGGCCATCGCATTTCATTTGTGGCACGGATTTACAAGTGCGTTTCAAACACTTGGACTAAACCATATGAAGTACAATCCTGTTATTAACTTCGTAGGAAAAACATTTGCGGTGGTAGTGCCAGCTTTATTCGCACTCATTCCGGTCGTGATGTTTTTTGTTTAAGAAAATAAGCTCGCAATACTAAATCATTTAACTGCCGACTATGAAGCTCGATTCTAAAATTCCTGAAGGTCCGTTAGCCGAAAAATGGACCAAGCATAAGTTCAATCTAAAGTTGGTGAATCCAGCCAACAAACGGAAGTACGATGTGATTG
Source organism: Cytophagales bacterium (assembly GCA_046094265.1). Classification (GTDB taxonomy): domain Bacteria; phylum Bacteroidota; class Bacteroidia; order Cytophagales; family Cyclobacteriaceae; genus ELB16-189. Next base: position 5,619 of record JBJTHA010000313.1, on the reverse strand, counting down.
TGGTGGGTACGGGCTTGGCGGGAGCATCAGCAGCGGCATCGCTCGGTGAGCTGGGTTATAATGTGAAGGCATTTTGTTTCCAAGATAGTCCCCGCAGGGCACATAGCATCGCAGCGCAGGGAGGCATCAACGCGGCCAAAAATTATCAAAATGATGGCGACAGTATCTACCGCTTGTTTTACGATACGATAAAAGGCGGTGATTACCGCGCACGTGAAGGCAACGTGTATCGCTTGGCGGAAGTTAGTGTGAGCATCATTGACCAGTGTGTAGCGCAAGGAGTACCCTTTGCGCGCGAGTATGGAGGCTTGTTGGCCAACCGCTCTTTCGGTGGTGCACAGGTTTCCCGCACATTTTACGCACGTGGTCAAACTGGCCAGCAGTTGTTGCTGGGAGCTTATGGTGCATTGAATCGCCAGATAGCTAATGGCAAAGTGAAAATGTACAATCGCAGCGAAATGCTCGATGTGGTAGTGGTAGATGGCAAGGCACGCGGTATTGTAACACGCGATTTGATAACGGGCAAGATAGAGACCCACAGTGCTCATGCCGTGTTGCTTTGCACCGGAGGTTATGGAAACGTATTTTATTTGTCCACCAATGCAAAAGGTTCCAATGTGACTGCCGCTTGGCGAGCACACAAGAAAGGCGCATTGTTTGGTAATCCCTGCTTTACGCAGATTCACCCTACGTGTATCCCTGTTTCGGGAGATCACCAATCAAAGTTGACATTAATGTCAGAATCGTTGCGCAATGATGGTCGTGTTTGGGTGCCAAAAAAACCGATGCCGGGTCTTAAGGGCTTGGATGCGTTGAACGTACCTGAATCGGAACGTGATTATTTCTTGGAGCGCAAATATCCATCGTTTGGTAACTTAGTACCTCGCGATGTTGCTTCTCGCAATGCGAAGATAGTTTGTGACGAAGGGCGTGGCGTAGGTTCTGGTCTCGCGGTATTCCTGGATTTTACTGACGCTATTAAACGCGATGGAGAAGACACCATCCGGGCGAAATACGGCAACTTGTTTGATATGTATGCCCAAATCACCGGTGAGAACCCTTACAAGTCTCCGATGATGATTTACCCTGCGGTGCACTACACCATGGGAGGGCTTTGGGTAGATTATAATTTGATGACCACCGTTCCGGGGCTTTATGCTTTGGGGGAGGCCAACTTTTCTGACCATGGGGCGAATCGCCTAGGTGCGAGTGCGTTGATGCAAGGTTTAGCGGATGGTTATTTCGTGATTCCTTATACCGTTGGTGACTACTTGGCCAACATTGGCTGGAATGACAAAGTCAGTACAGACCACCCTGCGTTTAAAGAAGCTGCGCTACAAGCAGAGGAGCGCATGAAAAAACTGGTCAAGATCAGAGGTAAGAAAACAGTTGATGAATTCCATCGCCAACTCGGCTTGACCATGTGGGAATATTGTGGTATGAGCCGAAGCGAGCAAGGGTTGACCAAAGCCAAAAAGATTATTCAAGATTTAAAGGCTGAGTTTTGGACGAATGTCAATGTGCTGGGAGGCGCCAATGAGTTAAACCAAGAACTTGAGAAGGCAAACCGTGTGGCGGACTTGATTGAATTGGGTGAGCTGATGGTAGATGATGCGCTCAACCGTGCGGAGTCATGCGGAGGTCACTTCCGCGAAGAGTCGCAGACACCCGAAGGTGAAGCGATGCGCAAAGATGACGAGTACGCGTACGTGGCGGCCTGGGAATACAAAGGAGAAAATCAGCCCGAGGCATTGCACAAAGAAGAACTTAAGTTCGAGAATGTGAAGTTGACGCAACGTAGTTATAAATAACGTGTTGGCGTTTTGATGTGTTGATGTGAAGGCGTCAACACTTCAACACGTGAGCACCTCAATACTTTAAAATATGAACGTAACAGTAAAAGTTTGGAGACAAAAAGACACAAAGTCGAAAGGAGAGTTCAAGACTTATAAAGTGCACACATCTCCTGATATGTCTTTTCTTGAGATGATGGACGTACTCAACACCGACCTTATCAAAAAAGGTGAGGAATCAATTGCATTTGATCATGATTGCCGTGAGGGCATCTGTGGAATGTGCAGCATGTACATCAATGGCCATCCGCACGGCCCGTTACAGACTACCACTTGTCAATTGCACATGCGGTCGTTCAAAGATGGAGAGACGATAACAGTAGAACCTTGGAGAGCGAAAGCCTTCCCAGTAATTAAAGACTTAGTAGTTGACCGATCCGCGTTTGATAGAATTCAACAAGCAGGAGGTTATGTAAATGTGAACACTGGCGGTGTTCCTGATGCAAATGAAATTCCTATTCCTAAAAAAGTAGCAGACGAAGCTTTTGATGCAGCGACATGCATTGGCTGTGGCGCGTGCGTAGCGGCTTGCAAAAACGCGTCCGCAATGTTATTTGTAAGCGCGAAAGTGTCCCAGTTCGCATTATTGCCACAAGGGCAAGTGGAGCGTAAAGAACGTGTAGAAAAGATGGTGGCGCAAATGGATGCAGAAGGTTTTGGTGCCTGCACCAATACAAAGGCATGCGAAGCGGAATGCCCGAAAGGAATTAGTGTAACCAACATTGCCCGAATGAACCGCGAGTATTTTGGTGCTATGCTTAGCTCTTACGAAGTAGCGGGTGGTGGTGGAGAAGGTTAAAAAAACGCAAGTAAAAAAATCCAGACAACAGCTGGGCTTTTTTAGTTGCTATCGTAAACTCTTTTGTAATTGTTCGATTTTTTTTGCCAGCGCAGGCGAGGCTTTTACAAGTGGTAATCGTACTTCTCCATTACCAATGCCCATCAATCTCAGCAAATGCTTAATACCCACTGGATTGCCCTCTTCGTAAATGGCAGCGTTGATATCCAGCAATTTGAATACTTCCAACTGTGCCTTACCGACCTGACCAACGCGCGAGTGTTCGCTGATTTTTTTAAACACTTTGGGGATCGCATTTGCCAATACCGATATAACACCCACTCCGCCAATGGCATAAATCGGCAGCGTCAGCAAGTCATCACCAGAAATCAGTAAAAAGTCTTTTGGCTTACCTTTAGAAATAGTCATGCATTGCTCCAAGTTTCCGCTTGCTTCTTTGATGCCAATAATGTTTTTATGTTTGGCTAGCTTCAGCGTAGTATCGGCCGACAAGTTAGAGGAAGTTCTTCCGGGAACATTATACAATAGGATTGGCTTTGCACTTGCTTCTGCCACATCAACAAAGTGCCGATAAATTCCCTCTTGCGGGGGTTTGTTGTAGTACGGACTTACAGATAAAACTGCATCTACACCACTCAAGTCAGTGTTTCGCAGTTCATCTATTACTTGCTGTGTGTGGTTACCGCCAATGCCGTACACGATTGGTAATTTATTTAAGTTGTTTTTTTTGACAAAAGCCAACACCGATTTCTTTTCTTCTTTTGAAAGTGTAGCCGACTCACCCGTGGTGCCCATCACCACGTAATAGTCAACGCCCTTAGCAGTATGATTTAAGAGTTTTTTTAACGCAACGAAATCAATACGATTATCCGATTGAAAGGGGGTGACTAACGCTACGCCAGTGCCGTACAATTTCTTCATCTTAGCTTTCGGATGTATTTGTACATGGTTTCAATCAAACCTTTGGTAGTACTATTTTGCTCTATCATCATCTCAAAAAAACAACTTTCGCTCTCATTGAATCTTCCTACGCGACAACGTGCCTTGCTGCGCGCAACTAAATCCAAAACTAACGGGTTGGATTGTGTATCGATGCAAAACAAATAATCAAAGGCCGTTTCATAAAACTTTATTGCTTTCTCTGAATTGTGTTGTCCCCAAAATGAAATGTCCTTCCATGTGAAGAAGTCGAACAAAAACTCGTAGTTCTCTTTTGTTTCCGGCAGATACTCCAGCACATGTACTCGTTTGCCATCCAACTCCAACAAATGAATGAAATCTTTGATGTCGTAATGTTTTTGTTTGTTCTCCACGGTAAAGATGATGCCAACGCTCCGCGCCTGTGGGTAAGGAATGCTGCCCCTTAGCGTTTTATTTTTCTTTAACGCTAACTGGGTGCGCATTTTCAAAAAATTCAATTTGAACATGGTACAGGTATTGAAATCAAATGAGTTTGCCCAAAAGCGTTTTTGCAGGATGCAATATTACGATGATTATTGATTTGTTCAAGCCTTAAGCATGGCCTCGAATGCCTCAATGCCGATCACCTTTACGCCTAATTTCTCAGCTTTTTCGAGCTTGGACGGTCCCATGTTTTCACCTGCCAGTAGGTAATCTAACTTACCAGACACTCCCGACAATACGCGGCCACCGTTAGCCAAGATGATACTTTTCAATTGATCGCGCTCGTAGTTGACAAACGTACCAGAAATCACAAATGACTGGTCGCCCAATACACTGCTGACTTTTTCGGGTGTTAGCTGATTAGATTCCATTCGCAAGCCTGTAGCCTTCAACCGAGCAACTTCCTGTTGATTACTACTATCTGCAAAGAACGATACCACACTTTGTGCAATTTTTTCACCCACCTCTGGTGCTTGTAGCAGTTGCTCAAAGCTTGCATTGGCCAGTGCATCAATTGACTTAAAATAACCTGTCAGTTTTTCCGCGACCGTCTTGCCCACAAAACGTATTCCTATTCCGAATAGCACGGCTTCAAAGGGCGCATTTTTTGAAGCTGCAATACCATCAAGTATGTTTTGTGCTGACTTGTCTTTTACCTTGTCCAACTTTAGCAAGTCGCTTTTCTGTAAATCATAGAGGTCGGCTGGCGTTCTTACCAATCCCAATGCGAACAATTGCCTGATAGTTTGCTCGCCAAGCGAGTCGATATCCAATGCCTTGCGTTGAATGAAGTGCTCTACTTTGCCTGTGATTTGAGGTGGACACCCTTTTTCATTCGGGCAATAATGGTTTGCTTCCGCTTCCTTTCGGATCAAATTCGTTCCACACTCTGGGCACGTGTCGATATACCGAATACGTTCCGCATCACCTTTCCTTCTTTTTAGATCTACGCCCGTTATTTTGGGAATGATTTCACCACCTTTCTCTACAAATACAAAATCATCTACATGCAAGTCGAGGCGTTCGATTTCGTTAGCATTGTGCAGCGAAGCGCGTTTTACCGTGGTGCCTGCCAACAATACAGGTTCTAATTCTGCCACAGGAGTAACCGCACCGGTTCGCCCCACTTGGTAGGTGATACTATTTAGTTTTGTGCTGATGCTTTCTGCTTTGTATTTGTACGCGATTGCCCAGCGGGGGCTCTTGGCCGTATAACCCAGAATTTTTTGCTGCTCTAAGTTGTTGACCTTAACAACTACACCATCGGTTTCCAGAGGCAGATCATGTCTCTTCTTTTCCCAATAATGAATATAGTCGAGCACCTCTTCTATGCTCTTACATTTTTGGTAAGTGGGAGAAACTTGAAATCCCCATTTTTCAATTTGGTGAATGGATTGCTCGTGGGTATCAATGTTGAGATTTTCCCCCAGCAAGTAGTAGAGATAGCAATCTAGCTTTCGCTTGGCTACCTCGGCACTGTCTTGCATCTTCAGCGTGCCCGATGCGGTGTTGCGTGCGTTGGCATAGGTCTCCTCACCAATGTCCTCAAGCTCTTTATTGAGT
>JBJTHA010000312.1:0-2795 GCA_046094265.1 Cytophagales bacterium | reverse complement strand
GGGCATATGAAACGCCGCGCTCCCGGACCAGGTTTACTGCCTCAAGCTTGAACTCGCGGCTGAACTTCCGTCTCTCCATTGGACACCTCCAGTTCCATTAAACACCTTAACTCGGTGTCCACGGAACCGGCAGCAGGCCACAGAGCCCAGAAAACGCCAAGACCACAATGCCGCCTGACCCGCGTCAGCGAGCGGCAAGTGTCAGGAGATTACTGTTCTTGTACAGACGTGACATTGTCCTGTCAAAAGCCATGTTATTGTACCTGAACTCGAGCGTTGACAATACGGGATGAGCCGGTAATAGAAAAATCTAGTTCTGCAATTCGATCTTCTTCTGACGTCGAGACTCCGACATGATAACGCCCTTTGTGTTTGGTGAAGTAACAGGGTCGGCATCGAGAGCTTACTGCTCTTTCTCCGCCTTACCAAATTCTCTATGCGGTTACCTGTGTTCGCAGATCCGTGTCAGTGTGTCTGAGCAGATGAGTTAATCAAGAAACGCCGAAGAGAACGGCTAAACTCAAGCAATATGATAAATGCCCAACTCAATTATAGAGCAATCTTCGGCCAAATAACACTGGGGGATCCAATGGAACAGAAATCGATACTCAAGGCACTTTCTTTTGTAGCTCCATATGGTGTGTGCAACAAGCAAAAGATACGCATAGGTGCCTCGGCTGATGGTGGTTACGTCATGTTGGACGACTTCCCGGTGGACACTATAGCGTATTCGCTTGGTATAGGCGGAGATGTGAGCTGGGACCTTGACCTAGCGAACCGCGGCTTAAAAGTCTTTCAGTATGATCACACTATTTCTGACCTGCCTTCTGCTCATTCAAACTTTCATTTTAACCGAGTGGGAATAGGAACGGCAGACTTAGACTCAATAAAGACACTTCAAACTATTGTTAAGGAGAACCGACACGAAAACTCGAAAACTATTATCAAGATGGATATCGAAGACGCAGAATGGGATGTACTGACTGAGCTGCATGAAGACTTATTGGGTCAATGCAGTCAGCTTGTTATAGAGTTTCATGGTCTCGCTCGTTTGGCGGATCACAAGTGGCACCATAGGATTGAAAGTGTGTTCCGAAAGCTTTTCTCCACACACTTCGCATTTCATGTTCATGCAAACAATTGGGGCGAATATGTAGTAGTCAATGGCGTTCCATTTCCGGATGTATTGGAGGTCAGTTATGCAAACCGCAAGATGTATGCAGCCACAACTTGTTGTGATCACTTTCCAACAAACCTTGACGCCCCTAACGAGCCCGGAAAAGATGACTACTTCTTGGGCCAGTTTCGTTTCTTATACATTCCCATGTAATAAAGAATGACGGTGCGACAGCGCAGGAAGATAAGGATCATTTTTAGATGTCAGAAGTGATCGACCGCATCTGGAGCGTTGTTGGGAGGCCATTGACGCGCATACGCCAAATAGAAGTGCGTTCTACGGCCCACTTCTTAGACAATATGCTTAATTCCGCGCTGAACCCCGGAGACTACCTTTCAAATCGTCGTACGTTGGCCCGGCTGGAGGCGCAGCTCGAGGCGCTTGCTGCGCAGTACTCCACGGTGGAAGGAATACCAAAACTTCTTCACTTCGTGTTTGGGTTCAAGACGCGAGAGTTTTTCCCCTATTATGCGATGCTAGCAATTAGGTCTGCAATGTACCATAATCAAAAATGGCCTGCGGTTCTTCACTACCATCACGAACCTTATGGAGAGCATTGGGACTCCATAAAGCAGAAGCTAATACTCAACCAGATTCCTGACTTTTCTCGATTTGGAATAGCGCGCGTCAGTCATTATGCTCACAAATCAGATATTGTGCGTTTACTCGCATTGAACTCGATCGGCGGCGCATATTTGGATATTGATACGCTAACAGTTCGATCATTCGAAATGCTAACTGAAAATCCATTTGTTATGGCGGTTCAAGCCAATCATTATGGTGCTCGTGGTGGTCTCTGCAACGCCGCAATGCTTGGTCAGCGAGCATCTTTATTCGGAAATCGTTGGCTGAAGCATTATCGATATTTTCATTCAAGAGGACGGGATTACCTTTGGGATTTCCATTCCGTAAAACTTCCAGCAATTCTGGCTAGTAAGCATACTTTAGAATTGAAGATATTGGATCACGACGCATTTTTCTATCCGATGTGGACTGACGTACAAAGAATATTGCTTGCTGAAGACTCCGAAAAGTGGCTTGCTTATCTTCAGCCGGCTTTTCTCTTTCATCTTTGGAACAACTTCACCGAGGAGTCGCTGTTGAGAATTGATGAATCTTTTGTTCGGACTTCGAGATCTGCTTACGCTGCGTTCGCGCGTCCAGTTATTGATGGAGGCTTCGAGTGATTCCTCCCAAAGTATCGGTAATAATGGCTTGTTACAACGTTTCGCGCTTCGTTGATTATGCTTTAATCGGAATTAGAAATCAGATTTATAAGAACTTTGAAGTCATTGCCGTTGACGATGGATCAACCGATGATACTCTGAACCGCTTGGCTCAGGCCGAAGGTGAGTTCGACTTGAAAATTATCAGGTGCGAGAGAAATAGAGGCCTACCAGCGGCTTTGAATATTGGTATGTCAAATGCTTCGGGAGATTTTATTGCGCGTTTTGATCCCGATGACTTCATGAACGATTGGAGAATTCGAGATCAGGTGTACTATCTCCTTGAAAACCCGGAAATCGATCTTGTCGGTGGCGGAGCAGAAGTGTTCGGAATTACCAAACTAACCATTACGCCTCGTACTTTACACGCTGAGATAAAGGACGAATTTCTG
>JBJTHA010000311.1:0-3782 GCA_046094265.1 Cytophagales bacterium | reverse complement strand
GGGATTTTCATTCATCAGGTTTAAAATCTTGTTCAGCTCGTACTTTGAATCAGCCATCATAATGGCCGCATCGTTATAAAAATACACATTGTAAAGTACTGCAATGTCGCCCTTGTGCAAGCGTACCATTTCAAAACGCACCATGTAATAGTTGCCCACCAAACTTATATTGGGTTGAAGGGTATCTTTTTCTGTTTCTATGTAATTAATTTCGTTCTGAACTTTTCGGTAGCCGAACGAACTGCTAATTAACAGCAATTTGCCAGATTTGCTTTTGGGATCCGGTAAGGTGAGGTATTCATTCCCTTTCGCTTTCAACAGGAGTCGACTCCGATCAGCATCAATTACTTCTACCTCACCCTCAACCAACTGGTTATTGGTAGCATTGAACAAACTAAAAAATACCTGTGTGTTTTTAAGTGTTTGAGGAACGTAAACAGGATCTGCTTTGGGATTGGGAACAACCTGGGTAACCGATGGGGGGGCAGGTGCTTGTGGTGCTGCTGCTGATTCTTGTTTGACAACTGGTTCTTGTTTGGTCGGTGCTTCTGGCGTAGCTACAACCGCTACGGGTAATTGAACTGATTCTGCTTTTTTTGCAGTTGCCTTTGGCGATTCTTTTTCTTTTGATACCTCTGTTTCAGGTTCTCGCTGGGCGGCTGCGGCAACGATTTCTGCGCCATCTTTAATCACCCGAACCCAAGCTTCGGCAAAACCTGCCTGTTTACGCACTTCCAGCATTTTATTGATAGATTCATCAAAGTCTGTAAAGTAGTCGAGGTATACATAAAAGAAATTGCGCGAAGCATCAAATCCAACTTGAGCATGATTGCCGGCTTGATTTAATTCGGTGGAATATTTCTGGGCAAATTCTTCTTGATTCGACAAGTAAGCCGCTACCACTATGTAGTATCCATTTTTTAATGGGGTGCCTGCCAAAGTTGCATTGTACAATCCGACAAGCAATACACAAATGAATGCAGCCTTTGTAAGTAGTTTACTCATATATTCTTCGGTTTTTATTTTAGCAAATTGCAATATTGTTAAAAATTTAACTTTTTTCAAGTTGATTGAAGGCAAACTTAACTTTTAAAGGATTTTATCATTTCAGTGAAAAAACCCAGCCCATAGCCAAACATTTGCACAATTGCCGCAGGAATAGTGAATAGCGCTACTGTGGGTGATTTGATTCTCAACCAACAGTCTGCAAAAATTAAACAGATGAATACTGCATAAGGCAAGGTGTTGATTACGCCCAGCCAAGTAGTTATAAAATAACTGATGGGAATAGATACAAAACCCAAACTAAAAATAAATGGAAAATAATGCACCCATTTTATTTCTCCCGGATGTTGTTTTGCTAATTGTACTCTGCCTCGGCCAAAATTGAAAACTTGTTTGAAAAATTGCTTCAGGTTTGCCCTGCGCTTGTGGTAAACAAAAGCATCTACGATCAAACCCACTCGCAGGCCCAGTTTTTTCATGCGAATACTCAATTCAATATCTTCGGCAAATCGATCGAAAAGGAAGCCCCTCGTTTTTTCAAACGCCTGACGCGACAACCCCATGTTAAAACTGCGCGGCTGAAAGCTGCCCATTCCGTTCTTGCTGCCACGGATACCTCCCGTTGTAAAAAGAGACGACATGGTATAGGCCATTGCCTGCTGCAAAGGCGTAAACTTTTGATGCCCACGGTCAGGTCCTCCCCATGCATCAAGAGGGTTTTCAATTAAAAATTTTTCTACGGTTTCAAAATAAGTTGGGGGCAAAATGCAGTCACTGTCAAACACAACAAAGTAGTGGCCTTTAGCACGCTCAAATCCAAAGTTACGGCTGGGGCCTGGCCCGCTGTTTGGCTTCACATAATAAGTGATTGATAGCTTTGCTTGGTAGTCATTTACTACTTTTTCGCTGCTGCGGGATGAGCCATCTTCCACAATTACAACTTCAAAATCGCGAAAGGTTTGTGCCGTCAAGCTCTCCAATAACTCCATTAGTTCGTCCGGTCGGTTAAAGACAGGAACAACAATACTGTACTTAGGCGTTGTCATTTGATGTTACAAGTAAGGCTATCAACGTTATTAAAATTCATACCATAAGATTACGAACCAGTTAAATGCAGTAACCAGTATTGGTCGTAGTACAATTCGCCATTTTCTAGCATTTCCTGAATTACTTCACCCATTATTTCTTTTGCTGTGGGTGCTACTTGTTCTTCTAAGCTTTCAACGGATAGAGGTCTGGCTTGCAGCAAGTAGCGAATTTGCTGATAATAGTCTGCATACAATGCAGAAGTATCCGTTTTCTTCTTGCGGATGCACACATCACATATTCCACACGTGTTATAAGTTACTTCATCAAAGTATTCTTGAATCACCTGCATTCGGCACCGGTGCGATTGTTCGGTGTAGTCAATCATCGATTTTGTTTTCTTTAAATGCAACTGCCTGCGATTCTCCAATAGTTTTGTATCAATTGGTAACCGGTCGGCATCTTGCCGTGCCAGCATAAAAGTGATTTGAGGCGTATCTTTTTTTTTCTCATACACTAACAAATGCAGGTTGTGCAGTTGCATCAGTTGCATTTCCACTTCGCTTACGGTTTGCTTAATGGCGTGTGCCAATTGACTTTCGGAAATGGTGACAAAATCGCTGTACAATTCCCCACCGTATAGCCGCAGCAGCATTTTGATCAGCGCATCAAATCGCTCGTTGGCTACTTGAAACTCATACATTTTCTTCTTGTCGATAGAGAAGTGCGCCTGCGAGGGACGATAGAAACTTTCGTTGAATTGAATGAGCCCAACTTCCTCTAATTTTTTCAGCGCTGGGTAAACCGTGGCTGGTTTCATCGAAAACCGATCGCAAAAAGATTCTAGGTCAAAATCAAAACTCTCTGCTTGGCCACTACCGAGTGCCAGTTGAAAATAGTTGGCCAATGCTTGATATACCTTTTGCAAATACTCCAGTCGTGGCTGCGATTGTTCCGTTTTGTGTTGCAGCGACTGCGCATCCAGTTCATGGAAAATAATGGTGGCGTAAGCCCGTTTGCCATCGCGCCCAGCGCGCCCCGCTTCTTGGTAATAAGACTCTAAACTTTCGGGCAAATCCATGTGTAGTACTGTTCGCACATCTGGCTTGTTAATGCCCATGCCAAATGCGTTGGTTGCTACCATAACGCGGCACTTGTTCTGTAGCCACGTTTGTTGGTGTTCTTCACGCTGCATGTGTGATAAGCCCGCATGGTAGTAGGTAGATGAAACCCCGCTGCGCTTTAAGAATTTATCGATGGTAAGTGTGGCTTTGCGCGAGCGCACGTACACAATACTGGTGCCCGGTACTTTGCGCAGAATTTCCAATAGCTTTTTTTCCTTTGCCTCCGTCTTGCGCACCACCAACGATAAATTGGTGCGTGCAAAACTGATTTGAAAAAGGTGGGGGCTCTTAAGTTGTAACTTATTAATGATGTCGTCTTTCACCAATTGGGTGGCTGAAGCGGTAACTGCCAACATGGGCACCTGGGGTTTGATCGTCCTTAATTCAGCAATACGCAAGTAGGGGGGACGAAAGTCGTAACCCCACTGCGAAATGCAATGGGCTTCGTCAATGGCAATCAAGTTTATGTTCATGCGCGCAAAGCGCTCTTGAAAGAGTTCCGTCTGCAACCGCTCGGGCGATACGTACAAAAATTTTTGCTGGCCGTACACGCAGTTGTCTAATAAAATATCAATTTCGCGGTGGCCCAAACCCGAATGAATGGCTAAGGCTGCAACGCCCTTTTGC
>JBJTHA010000310.1:0-3829 GCA_046094265.1 Cytophagales bacterium | reverse complement strand
AAAACCAAAGCCGGAAATCTGTTCGAGCATGTGCTGCTGCGAATGGCCAAACAAATCAAGCATACGGGCAAAGTTGCTGGGGTTACCAACGTCCATGGCATTGCTCATCGTTGCATTGGAGCTGCGTGGCTCAAACAAGCCTGATTGCAGGTAACTTGGCACCACATCGTTAATATTGGTGCTAGCCACAAAGTGATGAATCGGCAAGCCCATTCTTTTTGCAAACAACCCCGCAGTAAGGTTTCCAAAATTGCCGGAGGGTACAGAAAATACAACGGGTGCGTTGGTTCGCAATCTTGACCATCCATAAAAATAATAAAACGATTGTGGAATGAGCCGCGCAATATTGATGGAATTCGCAGAAGTTAAGAATAACTTTCCCTGAAGCTCTTGGTCCAAAAAAGCTTGCTTCACCATGCGTTGGCAATCATCAAATTTTCCGTCTACTTCTACTGCCGTAATGTTGCTGCCCAGTGTGGTGAATTGCTTTTCTTGTATTTCACTTACCTTGCCTTCGGGATAGAGCACCACCACACGTGTGCCTGGCACATTTAAGAAACCATTGGCCACAGCACTGCCGGTGTCACCCGATGTGGCCACCAAAATCGTGACCTCTTTGCTTTGTTGCTTGGCAAAATAGCCTAGCAAGCCCGCCAAAAAACGGGCGCCAAAATCTTTGAACGCTAAAGTTGGCCCATGAAACAACTCCAACGAAAAAACATTCTCTCCTAGCGATACCAAAGGTGCATCGAATTGGATGGTGTGCTCCACAATCTTAGAAAGTTGTGATTCAGGCAAATCATCGCCTAACAGTTTTTTGGCAACCAGCAACGACATCTCTTGAAATGACAACTCCGGCAATGCCTTAAATAATTTTTTCGGCAGCTCGGGTACTTGCAATGGCATGTACAGACCATTGTCTGGCGCAAGACCGCGCAGCACGGCTTCGCGCAATGTTACGTGGTGATTGGGGTTATTGGTACTGTAGAATTTCACAGACTAATTAATATTTAAAGTTTGGTATCAGGTTGAATTTGGCGAAACCAATTGGCAGCCTTCGTCAAGCTCAGGCTGACATTAATTTATCACTTGGGCTCCTTGTCGATTTACTTTTGATACAAACAAATCACTGGAAAGTTGATGCGATTGAAACACGTTTTTGATTTCTCTTGTCGCTCGCTGCGCGATTTCTTCTGATGTCGCCAACACAAACAAGGTTGGCTCAGAACCAGAAATGCCACAACCTAATGCGCCCGCCTGAAGCGCTGCTGCTTTGGCCTGATGGAACCCTGGAATAAAATCTGCACGATAAGGCTCTGCGAAAAGATCTTTGAGCGAGCGCCCCACTAAATTTACATCGGCTGTGGTGAGACCTAGAATCAAACCAGCAACATTTCCATTCTGCGCAATCGCATCCCGCAAGCTCACAGTTGGCCTCAGCACCATCCGCGAGTCCGCGGTTTTCACTTCAATGTGCGGATGAACCAATCCAACAAACAATTGCAATTCTGTCGGCACAGGCACTGCATCCAACGGATGATAATCACGAACCAATACAAAGCCGCCCAGCAGCGAAGGAGCTACATTATCTGCATGAGCAGAGCCACAAGCGATTCGTTCGGCTTCCATGGCATGGGGAAGCAGTTCCAATTTAGAGAGAGGATTGCCAAACAAATGATTGACCGCCACCAAAGCCGCTACTGCGCTGGCCGCACTCGAACCCATGCCACTACCCAAGGGTAAATTTTTAAACAACGTAACCTCCACGCCAACATCGGTATGATCAATTGTCTGCAAGTATGATTCGATCGCAACCGTACAGGTATTTCGATTCGCCTCACGTGGCAAACGCCCCCCATCACCAAAAATGTTCACCAGTCTTATACCCGTTTCTTCCGTCAGCGTTACTTCCACTTCATCGCCTGGTTGTTCTACCGCCACGCCCAAGATGTCAAACCCACAACAGAGATTGGCGATGGTAGCCGGGGCAAATGCTCTTATTTTTTTTGCCATAAGTTATCCTTTAGTCGTCAGCTGGTTATCCATTTCGCATGATAGTCATCAGACAACTCAATATTAAATAGAATAATTACCTATACGAATTACATCAGCAAACACACCGGCTGCCGTCACTGTTGCACCAGCACCGGGCCCTCGAATAACCATCGGGCGTTCGTGGTATCGCTCAGTGGTGAGCAAAATGATGTTATCGCTCCCGCTCAGCGAATAAAATGGATGAGCGGCATCTACCGCCACGAGGCTTACCTTTGCTTTTCCGCCTTCAATAATTGCCATATAGCGAAGCTTCTTGTTTTCTTTTTCGGCTTTCTCACGAAGGTCTTCAAATAGCTGGTCAGTTTCCGGCAACGAACTCAAGAATTTCTGAATCGATGTCTCGGCCTGCAGTGATTCAGGCACCAAATTATGGACTTCCACATCGGCTAACTCAAGCTCATACCCTATCTCGCGCGAAAGAATCAACGCTTTGCGTGCCACATCCATACCGTTTAAATCATCACGCGGATCGGGTTCGGTATAGCCATTTTCTTTTGCTTGTTTTACAATGTCGCTAAATTTTGTGCCTTCGCTGAAAGAACTGAAAATGAAATTCAGCGTCCCACTCAGCACGGCTTCTATTCGAATCACTCTATCGCCACTGATCAACAAATCGTTAAGCGTGTTGATAACGGGCAGCCCTGCGCCTACATTGGTTTCATACAGAAACTTGACACCCCGTTTTTGTGCCGTTGTTTTTAACAACTGGTAATCCGCCCATTTGCCAGAGTTTGCTTTTTTGTTAGGCGTAACAATGGATATGTTTGCGTTCAGTATTTCTGCATATGCACTGGCCACCATTTCGCTGCTGGTGCAATCCACAAAAACTGAATTGGGCAAATTCATAGCAACCATTTTTTGAATGTAGTTGCTTTGTTGCATATCTTCTCCTTCTTTTAGCAAACGTTCCACTGATTGTTTGCCCACCAACCCATCCTCATCAAACAACATTTTTTTGCTGTTGGCAATAGCCACCACATTAATTTCCAATCGGTGGCCCTGTGCCAACTGTTGAAATTGTGCTTTCATCATCTCCAGCAATTCCTTGCCGATTAAACCTGTGCCCACTAAAAAAATATTCAATACTTTTCTATCGGAAAGGAAGAATGCTTCGTGCAGTGAATGAAGTGCTTTGCTTACATCTGATTGTTGAATAACCGCAGAAATATTCAGTTCAGATGAACCCTGTGCTATGGCGAGTACATTTACGCCGTTTTGCCCTAATGCCACAAACATGCGCCCGCTAGTGCCCGGGTTGTGCTTCATATTCTCGCCCACAATGGCCACAATGGCACAATCTCCTTCAATGGTCACCGCATTCATATCGCGGTTCAAAATCTCATAGTAAAATTCCTTTTCGATGGCGGCTTTCGCTTGGTTGGCGCCAGTGCTCTCAATGGCCAAGCAAATGGAGTGTTCGCTAGAGGCTTGACTGATCAAAATCACATTTATTTTTTCGCGCGCCAAAGTGGCAAACAGCCGCATGGAAACACCCACCACGCCCATCATGCCGCTACCTTGCACATTGAGCAAGCTGATGTTGTTCATGGAAGAAATGCCTTTGATAATCAATGCTTTTCCAGTTGCATTTCTACTGATGCATGTGCCTGCATGCGTTGGGTTAAATGTGGTCTTGATCCAAATCGGAATTTGGTTGACCATGGCGGGCTGCATGGTGGCGGGGAAGATAACCTTTGCACCAAAGTGCGAAAGTTCCATCGCTTCCTCATACGTCATTTCTTTTACCGTAAAGGCTTTTTTCACTTTGCGTGGA
>JBJTHA010000309.1:0-7965 GCA_046094265.1 Cytophagales bacterium | reverse complement strand
GTTCAAGACAAAAGATTATGGTAAAACATGGACAAAAATTACAGATGGTATTGACCCGAATCATTTCACAAGAGTGGTGAGAACCGATTTGAAACGACAAGGCTTACTTTATGCAGGAACAGAATTCGGAATGTACATTTCATTTGATGATGGTGCCAGCTGGAAACCCTTCCAATTGAATTTGCCCATTGTGCCCATTACCGATTTAACCATCAAGAACGATAACCTCATCGCGGCCACGCAAGGCAGAAGTTTTTGGTTGATTGACGACCTTACGCCCCTGCACCAACTGAACAGCGCGGTTGCGAGCAGCGACTTTCACTTGTTCAAACCCATGCCGAGCCACCGCATGAACGGTGGCCAAGGCGGATTTCGCGGTGCGCCAAAAACAGAAGGAAAAAATCACCCTGGCGGGGTGATGATACACTATTACGTGAGAGACACGACCAAAGCGGTTGCCTCATTAGAGATTTTAGAGATGAATGGCAAGCTCATTAAAAAATTTGCAACCAAGCCCGACAAGAAAGCAAAAGAAGAATCATTAAAGATAAAACCTGGAATGAACCGACATGTGTGGAATATGCGCTACGCGGATGCCGAAGGTTTTGATGGCATCATTATGTGGGCCGCATCACTCACGGGTCCTAAAGCAGTGCCAGGTACCTATAAGGCCAAGTTGACGGTAAACGGAAAATCGGTGGAAACAGAGTTTGAGATCGTTAAAGATCCGCGCACCAGCGGCACAGTGGCAGACATTAAAGCCCAATTTGATTTTTCGATTGCCGTGCGCGATAAATTAAGCGACACACACAAAGCGACAAGAAAAATACGTACCGCGCGCGAGCAGATCAATCGCGTAACCGAACCCATGAAAGGCAAGGACGATATGAAAGAAGTTACAGACATGGCCAAATCCATTTTAGATGACATGAAGAAAATTGAGGAGGTGTTGTATCAAACCAAAAATCGCAGCGGGCAAGATCCTTTGAACTTCCCCGTGAGGTTGAATAATAAGTTGGCCGCGTTGGCGTCTGAAGTGGATGGTAGAGATTACAAACCAACGGAACAAGTGAAAGCGGTGTACAATGAGGTTACTGAAAAAATCAACGATCAGTTGAACCAGCTGAATAAAGTGATGACGGATAAAGTGCCCAAGTTTAACGAGATGGTGAAGCAAAAGCAGGTAAGCGCCATTTCGGTGGGCGATGTGATGTGACATGCGAAAAAACAGTGGGTGTAGAAATAGTAGCTCTGTTCAACAGCATTATTTCACTCACTGATTTCGTTCAATCTTATTGGGTAAGTAATAGCAGGCAAAGCAAAATTGCTGCAACTAAAGAGCCTAGTAGGATTGAGACAGTTAAATGTTTTTTTCTTTTTTCTGCTTTTACAGCTTTCAGGTGTTTGACATCCGCAATTTTCTCAAGCCGCAATTTGAGCCTGAGTAAACTGGCGCTATCCTTCCCAATGTACTCGTCAGATCCAAGGTAGTAGGCATCAGAAACGAGCGATACCTTTTCTTCCGCTGAAATGTAAATGACAGATGTAGCTTTGTTTTCATGTTTAATATTTCGAAGCACATCCAACCCTTGGAGCCCGGTACCTAAGTTGTGGTCCAAAATAACTACGTCAGGTTTTTCAGATAAGTGCTTCAAGCACTCCTCTCCAGAGAAAAAACCGCGTGTGCGATGGCCCAATAACGTGAGGTATGACAAGAGCATCTCTTGATAAGTAGGGTCATCATCTACCACCCAAGTGCTTAAAGGAATCGTATTCATATCTTTTTATAGTTGTTTCTGCCATAGAATCAATAACTAGTCCAACTAAAGAAAATAGACTATATGAGTTTTTTGAAACTCTGATCATTAACCTAAACCCATTTTGGGAATTGAATTCCGACTGATGGATGTTTTTACTACGTCTATTACCTAAAATTTATCCGAATAAGTCGAAATCACAACCATATCAGCGGATTCTGGCACATGGTCTAAATATTGCCATTGCTGACAAAAAGAAATTGCAATGACTCAATTAAAAATATTTTTAGTAGAAGATGACCCGTGGTATGGAGAATTGTTAAAATACCACTTATCCCTCAATCCGGATTACAATGTATCGCTATTTAACAAAGGAACCGACCTTCTCCAAAATTTACATTTAAAGCCTGATGTTGTATGCATAGATTTTGGGCTGCCCGATATGAAGGGTGACTTGCTACTCTCAAAAATCCATTTAGTCAATAAAGCCATTCCCGTTATTGTCATCAGCAGTCAAGAACAAATTTCGGTAGCGTTGGGGCTATTGCAAAATGGTGCAAGTGAATACATTATTAAAGACGAACACACCAAGCATCTACTATGGAATGCAATTCTTAAAATAAAACAAAATACGCATTTAAAAGAAGAGGTAGAGATTCTTAGGGATCAGTTGGTTCAACGATACAGCTTCGAAAAAACTATTATCGGGCAAAGTAACTCGTTGAAGAAAATCTTTTCGTTGCTTGAGAAGGCTGCTGGAAACAACATCAACGTGTGTATTACCGGGGAGACAGGCACAGGGAAGGAAGTAGTGGCAAAAGCAATCCATTTTAATAGCAATCGAAAAAAGAAGCCCTTTGTAACGGTAAACATGGCAGCCATACCGCAAGAGCTAATGGAAAGCGAGTTGTTTGGGCATGAAAAAGGTTCTTTTACGGGAGCCCAAGCTAGAAGGATAGGTAAATTTGAAGAAGCGCAAGGCGGTACCATCTTCTTAGACGAAATCGCAGAATTAGATTTTAACCTGCAAGCTAAGTTGTTGCGGGTGTTGCAAGAAAGAGAAGTCACCCGTGTAGGTGGCAACGAATCTGTAAAGTTGGATGTACGCGTTATTACGGCTACGCACCAAAATCTGCCACAACTAGTACAAAAGAAAACATTCCGGGAAGATTTATATTATCGTTTGCTGGGCTTACCCATAACACTTCCTCCTCTAAGAGAGCGCGGTTCTGATATCCTAATACTCGCGAAACATTTTATACATGAATTTTCAACATCCAATAAACTAAAGTCACCCCAGTTATCAGAAGGTGCAAAAGAAAAGCTGATGAGATACAATTTTCCTGGCAATGTGCGGGAGTTAAAAGCGATTGTGGACCTTGCTTGCGTGATTAGTGATGGTCACATTATCGAATCCTCAGACATTACCTATCCATCTGTCGGCATTTCGCAAGAACTAACAGCGGTTGAAAAAACGATGGAAGAATACAACTGGGATATCATTACTACTTTTCTAAAAAAATACAACAATAATGTAATGACGATGGCCAAAAAATTAGGATTTGGAAAGAGCACCATTTACAACCTTATTAAGAAAAACGAACTGGAACTACAAGTTAATTAAACCCCTAAAGTTATGTATGGAATTGTAAACAAAGCCATTGAAGATTTAATCAAAGAAAACTTTGGCGAAGAAAAATGGGAGGCCATTAAGAAAAAAAGTGAGGTGGATATTGATTTCTTTCTAAGCAATGAACCCTATGACGATGACATCACCTTTAAGTTAGCACAAGCAGCATCCGAAGAAACGGGTCTTTCAATTGAAAACGTGTTAATTGCATTTGGCGAATGGTGGGTTCTGCGAACGGGTAAAGAAAAGTATGGTGGCCTTATGGAGGCGGGCGGATCTTCGCTGAAAGAATTTCTGAAAAACCTACCGGTGTTTCACAACCGGGTAATGCTGGTATATCCCAAACTTACGCCTCCTGAATTCCGAGTCTCGGACGATACGGGAAATAGCATTCACGTCCATTATTTTTCAAAGCGCAAAGGATTACAGGAATTTGTTCGCGGCCTTTTACAGGGATTAGGTAAACTGTATCATACGCCAGTAGAAATTGAATTACTAAACACCAGAGACTCCGGAGACGATCATGAGGTTTTCAAAGTAAGTTGGTAAGGCGAATGAATACGGTAAGCAACTTTTGTTTCAACCACCAACAGTTTAACAAACTATTTCCGTTTTATATTCTAATCAATCAAGAGAATCAAATTTCCTCTTTTGGTGAAAGTATAGGTAAACTATGTGAGATTGAAAAAGGCCGACTGTTTTCAGATGTATTCAAGTTAAAACGACCTTCCACGGATTTTAACATAAGCGAGCTAGATTCAATTATCGACCAAGTAATCATTATTGAATGTAGGTTCAATAGCAAGCTCGTTTTAAGGGGTCAATTTGAATACACCGAACACAAAGAAAATATCTTGTTCATTGGCACACCGTGGTTCGGGTCCATGGATCAAATTGTAGAAAATCAGCTTAGCATCAACGATTTCGCCAAGCATGATTCAATGATTGATTTGTTGCATGTACTTAAAACCCAGGAAATAACGACCAACGAAATCAAAGAGTTGCTGAAGAAAGTAAACCTACAAAAAACCAAAATAACAGAATCGGAAAAAAGAATTTCATCGCTGGTTCTTAATCTTCAAACGGGTGTTTTGCTTGAAGATGAAACTAGGCACATCGCACTCTGCAACAAAATGTTCTGCGACCTATTTCAAATTCCGGTGCCACCTGAATCAATGATAGGATTAGATTGCTCAAATGCCGCAGAACAGTCTAAACTTCTTTTCAAAGACCCCGAAGGTTTTGTAATTGGGATCACTGAACTACTGATCAACAAAACCACCAAATTGTCTGAACACCTAGAAATGGCCGATGGCCGAATTTTAGAAAGAGATTACATTCCAATTTTTGTACTAGGTGTTTATAAAGGGCATTTATGGAAGTACACCGATGTTACTACTCGATTCAAGTACGAAGAAAATCTAAAAAAGCAAGAAGCTAAATACAGAAGCATTATTGAAAACATAAGGCTCGGGCTTTTAGAAGTAAATCTTAAAGATGAAATTCAATATGCCAATCAAAATTTTTGTGAGATAACAGGTTATGCGCTGCCCGAGCTACTGAACAAAAAAGCACACGAGACTTTATTGCGCGAGGATACAACTCAAATCATTGAAGAGAAAAATGCCATGAGGATGAGAGGAGTATCTGATAGCTATGAGTTGGCTATCAAAGATAAAAATGGCGAAGATAGGTGGTGGCTGATTAGTGGTGCCCCTAACTATAACGACAGAGGGGAACTTATCGGTTCGATAGGCATACATTTAGACATTACCGAGCAAAAGCTATTGCAACAGCAATTGCTAATTGCCAAGCAACGAGCCGAAGAATCCTCAAAAGCCAAAGAGAGCTTTCTTGCGAATATGAGCCACGAAATCAGAACTCCCTTAAATGCTATTATCGGCATGGTGCGCGAGCTTTTAAAAATGACCCAGAACGCTACGCAAAGTCAATATTTAACCTACGCGCAATCAGCTAGCCAGCATTTGCTGTCAATCATCAATAATATTTTGGACATATCTAAAATTGAAGCGGGTGAGTTAAAGCTGGATAAGCAGACCTTTAATTTGAATCGGTTAATTGATGACGTATTGGCGATGGTCAACCCGATGATAAAGGATAAATCCTTAGAGGTAGTTGTTAACCTAGACGATACTTTGGCACGTGCGCACGTGGGCGACCCCAACCGAATTCGGCAGATTTTGTTGAACATACTTAGCAACTCGATTAAGTTCACCGAAAAAGGAAAAATCTCCGTAACGTGCCGTCTTGTTAAAGGCTCTGAAAACGCTCAAGAAATTCTCCTCTCCATTGCAGACACTGGCATTGGTATGGATCAAAACTACCTCAAAACTATCTTTAAGAAATTTAGCCAAGAAGATTTGTCCATAGTAAGGAAATATGGAGGCACTGGACTTGGCATGGCCATTACAAACGAATTAATTCAATTGATGGGTGGCCGAATTGAAGTGGCAAGCGAAAAAGGAGTGGGGAGTACCTTTACTATTTTATTAAACTTGGAAATACAAAAAAATGAACAAGAACTAAAAGTAAATGACGTTATCGAAAACATTGAACTGCAAAACGTTAAAATTCTTTTGGTAGAAGACAATGAGTTGAACCGATTGGTAGCAACCAATTCATTAAACTACCACCATGCCTCAGTCACCGAGGCTACCAACGGTAAGGAGGCTGTTGAGATAGTAAAGAGCCAATGTTTTGATTTAATTCTGATGGATCTCCAAATGCCAGAAATGGATGGCCTAGAAGCTACACGCATCATCCGAAATGAATTGAAAATTACAACCCCTATAATTGCGCTCACCGCCAACGCTCTCAAAAATGAAATAGAAAAATGCATGGAAGTTGGCATGAACGACTACGTTACCAAACCATTTGAAGAGAAGCACTTCTTACAAGTAGTGACCAAGAATTGTAATCTTAAAATGATCAAAAAAAAGCCTCAAATGGATATCGAAATGAAGGAAACAACAAAGCAATACGATTTGGTGAAAATAATAGAGTTAAGCCACGGAAATGATTCTTTTGTGCAGAAAATGTCGGATTTGTTTTGTACCAATATGAGGGGATCGGTGAACGAACTGAAGCACGGATTTCAAGCAAATGATTACACTAAAATTAAATCGGTTGCCCATCGGATGAAGCCGATGATTGACAATATGTGCATCCACTCGCTTACGCAGGATATTCGGGACTTAGAATCCATTAATATCAATACGCCTGACACTACATCCATTGCATCACAGCTGGATAAAGTAGAAAAAATAATAATGGAAGTTATTACCGATTTATCTTCCAAAAAAAACTAGAAATAGTTTCCGAATATTCCACCCGGTAGTCAGAATTCCACCACGTGGAATTCTGACAGATGATTAAAACATCTAACGCCTTGAAAAACAATTCACTAAGCTTGTGGCTTAATTTTTAAAGACGTGCGTGGTAATTAAAACCACCATGTATGAAAAAATTACTTTACCACGCCATTTCGCTACTTTGTGTATGGATGGGATTCGATATCCATTATTGTCGTGCGCAGGGCGAGGCATCCACTTATTTTAATGTTTTCGTTCCACCCAACAACGACCCGGTTAAGCGTAATGTATGTTTAGTGGTAACGGCAATCTTTGACGATACCCATTTCGAAATTGAAGATGATGGGGCAGATGGGGATACCGATGACTCTACATCAGGAACACTATCGAAGGGCCAATCCTACATCTTATACATTGCAGACAATGGCATTAATGATGATGCCCGCTATGCTTCGGGCGGAGTATGGAAACAGGACGGAGATTATTTTTTTGTGAGGTCCAATAAAAATGTTTTGGTGTCACAATCCACCAACAGTGATTGGCAGCATGACTTTGTGCCTTCAATCGGCCAAAAAGGGATCGGTGAAAAATTTATCGTGTACGCTCCGCAAACCACTAGTTCTAAGAGAGACCTAAATACATTTGTATATCAAGACTCTACCCTCGTCACCATCAAAAAGATTTCAACCAGCCCCACCACAGTTTCAGGCTACACCAACATCAACTACGAAAATGCCACTATTGTTGGCACACAGCTCCTTAATAGAGGCCAAGACATTATTTACTTCAAAACGCTGGGCAGAGATGTGATGGAAACAGGGCACACCTACATGGTGGAATCTTCTAAACCCATCACGCTGCAATACGGTGCCTTGTTTGGAAATGAAAGAGATGGTGGAGGCAATGTGCCTTCCAGCAATGGAAGTTCTGCCGGGGACTTATTTTATTTTGCAGTTCCCTATCAGAGCAATGGAGAGCAAGAGATACGAGTGGTTTCGTGGGATGATGGCAACGCAATAAAACTAGAACGATATAGTGCAGGCAGTTGGAGTACTGTAAAAACATGGAATCTTAATAAAAATGGTTTTTCAGATTGGGTTGGAAAGTCCAACGGAAATGTATCTTACCCGACTGTATTTCGCATTACCGGAACAACTGGAAAGCGAGTGAGTGTGTTCGAAGCGAATTGGCTTGAGACAGGAAACCCGGGTACTTCTGATATTGGTTCGATGCTCTCATCAGAAAA
>JBJTHA010000308.1:0-4180 GCA_046094265.1 Cytophagales bacterium | reverse complement strand
GTCATTAATCGTGTCAATTACAGGTAGTTGATGACGCAAACCAATCTCATAGTCGTTTACATCATGTGCGGGCGTTACCTTCAAGCAACCGGTTCCAAATGTTTTGTCAACGTATTCATCGGCAATCACTGGTATCTCACGATTGATGAATGGTACCAGCACTTTTTTGCCGATCAGGTTTTTGTATCGTTCATCGGTTGGGTTCACGGCAATGGCTACATCGCCCATGATGGTTTCGGGGCGTTGCGTGGCAATTGTAACAAACTCCTCACCTTCGTCTTTAATTTTGTAGCGGATGGAATACAACGTTGACTTCTCTCCGTCCTCTTTATACAACACTTCTTCGTTTGAAAGGGCAGTCTTAGCCTCGCAGTCCCAGTTGATCATGCGAAGGCCGCGATAGATATAGCCTTTGTTGTAAAGGTCAACAAATACACGGATCACAGCTTGGTAATAATCAGCATCCATAGTAAAGTCGGTGCGTTGCCAATCGCAGCTGGCTCCCAACTTTTTTAACTGTTCTAAAATGATGCCGCCATACTTTTCTTTCCATTCCCACGCATACTTCAAAAATTCATCGCGCGATAGGTCAGATTTTTTGATGCCGCGCTCGCGCAACATGGCCACCACTTTGGCTTCGGTGGCAATAGACGCGTGGTCGGTGCCAGGCACCCAACACGCCACCTTTCCTTCCATGCGTGCTTTTCGAATCAAGACATCTTGAATCGTGTTGTTGAGCATGTGGCCCATGTGCAACACGCCCGTTACGTTGGGTGGGGGGATGACGATGCTGTACGATTCACTTCCCTTTCTTGGCTCAGCATGGAAAAAACCTTGCTCCATCCAATACTGGTACCATTTCGATTCTACTTCCGTAGGACTATACTTAGTTGCTAACGACATAATTTCATTTACAAAAGATGGCAAAAATAAGAAATTTGGGCTGCGTATTTTGTTGTTTTCTAAAGCATAACTACTGCTCAATTATCTTATATATTTGACTTAATACAATTGTTAGAATCAGGATGTTGCCCAAGGCCATAATTATAATTGTCGCCATCGGTACCTTAAGTTCTTGCAGAACTGGTTTAAGATCCACTGAATCGGAAGTCAAAATTCTAGGGAAGGGTTTTTCCGCTCGAGTTCAAAACAAAGCATTCAAGGAAACTCGTAAATATTACCAGCATGAATTGAATTTGCTACCATTGTTTTCAATAAGAGACCACCAAAGCGATAGCGTTGATTTTTTCTTTATCGATCAAAACAAACTGCACATCTCATTTGTCGAAAATGGGGAAAAAGTAGAAAAAACGTTTAATGGAAAGTTTTCAAAGAGAGGGTACTTTGAAATTCTTTTCCAAAACGAGAAACTTGAAATACCACCACACTTTCCAATTTTTTATAGCAGATACAACGTTGAACGAGTGCAGATTGGGTTGACAAGGGATGGGTGTTTAGTTGTTGGAAATTTTTGGTCGCTTGGTGGCAACTTGCTTTTTATAACTGGTGGCGGTAAAGGAGAACTTGTTGGTTGTTTCAAGTTTAGAGCTCTGAAAGTTCAGTAAAAAGGCGTAAGGCACCCTAAGCACTTCTTCGAGTCGAAATCTCTTGAGTCATAAATTCGATGCGAGTACGAATCGGCCAGGGATACCTGCTTGCGCTCCCACTTCGGCAGGCCAAGGGGGCCGCCAAAATTTTAATCAGAATAAGACTAAATGGCATATTAATTTCAATTTTTGGTCAGTAAAATGTCATTATGGCTTAAAAACTATGCTGGCATACTTTTTCAGGATGGGTGGATGTGTTCAAAAAAACAATGTTCAACCAAAAAAAACAATCTATATGAGCATCATCCGTTATAACCCAACTGATTTTGTGCCTACCACATTCAGCAACTTGGTAGACCGATTCTTTAATGAATCCCTGGCCCGTACTGGTGGCAGCACTTTTGTCCCCAAAGTAGACATTATCGAAAACGACAACGCGTTTGAGATTCACTTTGCCGTGCCCGGACTGAACAAAGAAGACTTCAACATTGAGGTAAAAGACAATTACTTAACTGTGAGTGGCGAACGCAAACTCACCAACGAGAAGAAAGACAAGAATTTCCACAGCATCGAAACCAGCTATGGATCTTTTAGCCGCTCTTTTTCGTTGCCCGAAAATGTAAATGCCGATAAGGCGCAAGCCAAGTATAACAACGGCATTTTGGAGTTGACTTTGCCAAAAGACGAAAAGAAGGTGTTGAGGCAGACGATTAAAGTCAGCTAAGAATTTGGTTTGAGGTGTAGGTGCGCGTGTGCGCATTGCTAATGGTGGTTAGAACCCTGATGGAAACGTCAGGGTTCTTTTTTTTAAGATGGTCTCTTGCACTTTTTAAGCATAAGAAGCCTTCATGTGGTTAGATGATTTTCATGCGGATTACTTATCGTCAAATTGAAGGGCTTCTGTAAAGGCTGATACGCATTCGTTGTGTCAATGAAGATCAGGCCGTCATATTCCTTCGAGAAGTTTATGCTATAAATTGCATCACTTTCTTTTCCCCGTATAACCAGCGCCAATAAAATACATATCATGTTCTTTATCGAATACTTGGCTGATTTTGGGTTTTAAAATACTTTGTGCCAGGTCGTAAAAAAAGACGCGGACGTTTAATGATGACATTGCCTGTGCCAAATAGGCGGATGAAAGTGGCTTTACCGCAAATACTTGACTCTGCCTATCGTTGTTTACTGCGCTGAAACTACCCTGATTAAAAAGGAACCCAATGGAATAGAATTTACTCCCGTAGACATTTCGCAAGTTTGTTCCCAGCACGTTTATAGCTACATCGTTGCTAAAGTAATAGGACTGCTGAAGGTTTATGTGGCCGTTGTGTACCCATACCATTATTTTTGATCCGAGTCCCTCATTACTTTCAATCCATTGCACGTTTGCCGCCATTCCACCCATCTCCGAGACGGAGATCAATTTCAATAGCTAACGTTAGACCATCCGGGCGATTGCTGCCCGATTAAAATTTCTGCTATCTTGGTAATGCTCTATGCAAGGCCGATCAAAAACTGGTGTGTCATAACCCGAGCGCCATTCTGGTTGAAATGTAGAAGCCCCTAGTCGTTCTGCGCGACTAAGGGCTTTGTGGCAATTTAAATGGTGGTCACGCTTTGGCGTGAACCCCGTTCAGAATAATTACTATGCGAAGACACATTTCCGTAGAGCATTTTTTTCAATTCACTTAAACTTTTAATTATGAAAAAGGAAAAACTTGCGCTGGATGTTGTAAACCCACAAGCTGCGGGTATTGATGTGAGGAGTCGTTCTCATTACGTAGCCATTGGTCAGCGCGATGAAGACGTAAGAGAATTTGGTGTGTACAATGAAGACTTGATCGCACTGTCACAATGGCTTTTGGAGAATGAAATAAAAACTGTTGCTATGGAAAGTACGGGTACTTACTGGCAAAGCCTGTTCACCACGCTACAAAGCGCTGGGCTTGAGGTGATCCTTTGCAACGGTAAATTCACCAAGAACATCAAAGGGAAAAAGACGGACGTAAAGGATTGCCAGTGGATCCAAAAACTTCACACCCTCGGACTGTTGAGCGGAAGCTTTCTTCCCGATGAAGCGATCGAACAACTCCGAACCTATTGCAGGCACAGGGCCAATTTGCTGGAGCAGGCAGCGGATACTTCGCGCAAAATGCAAAAGTATTTGCGGTTGCTCAACCTTCGCTTGGATGTTGTGGTGAAGAATGTGACAGGGCTCTCGGGGCTGAGCATTATTGACGCCATCTGCAAAGGTGAAGTGAACCCTGAAAAGTTAGCTTCCCTCAGGCATGGGAACTGTAAAAAATCAGAACAGGAAATAGCCAAGGCCTTGCAAAGCAATGGGAGGACAGACCTGCTCTTTTCGTTGACCCATGAGTAATTTTCGTGATCGCTTGATGAACCCACTTTTGGCCGCCATCAGGGTGATCGTTTGCTCTGAAAAATGCTTTGTGATGATTTGTGTAATGACTTGAAAGCAAGTAAGCACCGCTTGGCCTTTATGTACAGTCAACCCTATTTTATAGAACGATCTTTTCAGGAATCTAAACAACAACTCGGACTTCATCAATACCAAGTGCGTGGGTATGCCGGTTGGCACCGACACATGTTTGTTTGTATGATGGGTCTGTTAT
>JBJTHA010000307.1:0-11547 GCA_046094265.1 Cytophagales bacterium | reverse complement strand
ACTTTATCAAGCCTAGTTAAAGAGATATTGAAGCCAAGGGGGTGGTAAAAGATGCCAAGTACAAATGCGAAATTCCTACTTTTACATCAAAAAACCTTAAGTAAGCCATGCGTTATATAGGCGTTGTTTTGGTAAGCATCTCGTTTACCAGTTTTGCACAGAAACCAGTTTTGTCTGTCGGCAAGCAAGATTCCATCCAGCAAGTTGTTTATCAACAAGCACTTGATAAACTGAAAAACGGAAAATATGCTGAAGCATCTATACAGTTCTCGCAGCTCATCACCACCAACTTTTCAAACAAAGAGGTATATGTAAAACGTGGTATTGCTTATTTCTACCAGAACGACTTTGAAAAAACTAAAGCCGATTTAGATGAGGCCATTAAGGCACGAGTCAATACAGCAGAGGTGTTTCAGTTTCGCGGCAACGCCAAATACAAGCTTGAAGATTTTCAGGGCAGTATCGGTGACCTAGAGAAAGCCGTGGCCATGGGCGTCAATCATTTTGAAACATTTGCCAATTTGGGCAATGCAAAATTTCGCGCGGAGAACTACAAAGAAGCGATAACTAACTACGACAAAGCTTTTGCCACCGGCAAAAAGGATCCTGTTCTGTACAACAATCGCGGGAAAGCCAAAATCAATCTCAAGGATTTAACAGGCGCTGTTGCGGACTTTGCTGAAGCCCTAAAACTAAAACCCGATTATGACAAAGCGCTGGAAAACCTTGCTGACGCACGCTTTCAACTAAAGGATTGGAAAGGAGCCGCTGCTGACTTCGAAAAAATGATTACCGGTGGCCGCAGCGATGAGGAACTGTATCAAAAATTAGGAACATCAAAATTCAACCTCAGTGACTTTGCCGGTTGTGCCGATGCACTCAAAAAAGTAGTGGCCAAAGGTGTAAAAGACAAAGAAACTTTTAGGATGCTAGGTCTTAGTCTGGCAAAGGCCAATGATTACCAAGGCACCGCCAATGCCTTAGCTGCCGCAGTGTCGCTGGGCGCAACTGACAAAGACGTGTTTGAACAACTCGGTACTGCCCACTACTTTTTGAAAGACTACAAATCATCCATTGAATCATTAAGCCGGGCTATTGCGGCCGGGCTCTCTTCCAAGGAGGCTTTTTTGTACAAGGGCAATGCTGAGTACATCCAAAAAGATGTTGACAATGCAGTCAAAGATTTGGAGAAAGCCGTTTCGTTGGGGGCCTCTGACTACGATGCATTTAAGAATTTGGGCGATGCCAAATTTTTGAAAAATGATTTTGCCGGAGCAATTCAGTACTATAACAAAGCAACTACATTTCCTCAGGCGGATGCCGTGGTTTACAACAATCGCGGAAAAGCAAAAGCTACGCTGGGCGATTTTGCCGGGGCATTACCAGACTATGACAAAGCCATTGCACTAAAGGCTGATTACACGAAAGCGTACCTTAACCGTGGTGTAGTACGGTTCAATCAAAGCGATTACAAAGGATCGTCAGAAGATTTGGAAAAGGCTAAGACCGAGGGCGATGCAGAGGTGCTGCGCATGCTGGGCGTCTGCAAGTATAATCTGAACGATAAGACTGCAGCGAAAAACTACCTGGAGAGCGCCTCCAAAGGAGGACTGAAAGACGCTAAAGCAAATTTTTTTCTGGCCAACCTTCGTTTTGATGCCGGTGAATTCAAAACTGCCATCGATGCGTACACAGCCGCTGAGGTCGGTGGTGAAAAAGACATCTCGCTTTTTGAAAAGAGAGGCAAGGCCTTGTACCAAACACAAGATTTTGGCGGAGCGATTGCCGACTTAGAAAAAGTAAATCAAAAGGGCGCCCCCGATCTGGCCACACTAGAGTTATTGGGAATGGCGTACATTCAGCAACAAAAGACGAAAGAAGCGCTGATGAATTTAGAAAAGGCCGCTATGCTCGGAAGCAAAAACAAAGACGTTTACTTTCAAGTGGGCAACGGGCGATTTAAAGACAACAATTTTGTGGGTGCGATTGCCGCCTATGACAAAGCAATTGAGTTAGGCGCGAAAGATGAGGTGATATTTAACAATCGTGGGAAAGCAAAACTCAATTCCGCCCAAGCAAAGGAATCAATTGCAGACTTTGATAAAGCATTGCAAGCGAAACCCAACTACCCGCAGGCACTAAAGAACCGAGCAGCTGCGAACTACGCCCTAAAAGACTGGCAAAAAGTAACTGCTGATATTACAGCGTTGGGCACCAATGCGTCTGCCGATGAGCTGGCGTTGTCAGGCATGGCGAAATACCAATTGAAAGATTTTGTTGGCGCAATTGCGGACTTGAGTAAATCCATTGATAGCGGAACAAAAGAGAAACAAGCTTATTCATTGCGCGGTAGTTCATTTTTTGAAACCCAAGATTTTGCAAAAGCGCTACCCGATTTCAATAAAGCCATTGAACAAGGCGAAACATCGGCAGAAATTTTCTTTAAACGTGGAGCGTGTCGTTTCAATGCGCAAGAATACAAGGCAGCGTTGCCTGATTTGGAGAAAGCGATTGCAAACGGGTACACCGAAGGCACCGTGTATGACATGCGCGGATTTTGTAAACTGGATAACAAAGATGCCGAAGGCGCGTTGGCCGATTTCAACACAGCTATTGAAAAAAGTCCGAAGCTGAGTAACGCGTACTACCATCGAGGAGATGCGAAATTCAGGATCAACAATTTTGCGGGAGCCGTTCAAGATTATAACCAAGCAATCGGTATGGGTATAGTCGATCAAGTGATTTACAACAATCGCGGCAAGGCGCAATTGAATCTGCAAAAATATGAGGAGGCCATTGCTGATTTCTCAACATCTCTCGAAAAAAAGCCTGACTATTTACGTGCTTATGAAAATCGCTCCGCGGCTTATCTCAAAACAAAAAAATATTCGGAAGCCATAAAAGATTTGAGGCAGGTAGAAAAATTGACAGAAAAACCGACTCCGGATTTTTTTCAGCGAGTAGGCGAAACGTATTTCGAAATAAAGAACTATCCGCTGGCACAAGAATACCTAGACAGGGCCATCACAGGCGGTAACCGAGAACAGGGCGTATTGTTTAAGCGCGGTAAGTCGCTGGCCGAACAAAAGGAGTATCAATTAGCCGTGCGCGATTTTGATGAAGCACTAAAAGCTGGCGAAAACACAGTAGCGTTGTTTAAGGAACGCGCTAACGCTTATCTTGCACTGGGAAACAGAAAAGCAGCTACCGACAACCTTACAAAAGCACTAGCTTTAGATCCAAACAATTCTGATTTATATTACAATATTGCGCTGATTAAAGAAGAGGGTCAGGAGTACGAAGCAGCCAAGCAGGATTACGACAAAGCCATCAGGCTAAACCCAAAAGATGCCGCAGCATTTTACGGTCGTGCCAATTGCAAAGCCGAACTGGGCGATCCCGGTGCGGGTATCGCAGACTTGGATGACGCCATTGAAATTGATGGAAAGAATTCGTCATATTACAAACTGCGCGGCAACTTCAACTACGAACTGGGCAATAAAGATGCTGCCTGCGCAGATTGGAAAAAAGCATTCGAGCTGGGCGATGCCAAAGCCAAGTTTTCGGTTGACCAGTATTGTGGGAAAAAATGAGTCGAATCTCAAAAAAAGCAGATATTATTATTTGCATACTTCGATAACTCTGTTTAACGAGATTACCTCTGAGTTGCGGTACCGTTTTTTAGTTTAAGTTCGGTCAGGGCTTTCTCAATAGCCTTTGTGTACAAGATTGTTTTCAAGGAGCTACGCGAGCATTTGCTGTTGCTATCCGAAACAGACAGATAGTTTTGAATGAGTTCTGACTGCCTGGCATACAAAACTTCCCCATCAATGAACGCGGCAAAGACAAATCAGGGAAAACCCGTACACGCACCGCAAGCTCCGTAGCGTCTCTGCAGTTTCAAGACCAACTTGCCTTGTGGCTCTTCACATTTTACAATAACACGGAACTCAATATTCCCAACACTGCTAATGATGGCCACTTTGCGGATATGAAAGAACAAACTGCGAAACCATAACGGACTGTCTTTGAAGGAGCAGAATGCGGTTCATCGATGAGTTTTTAAAAAGGTATTGGGGATTGTCCAAAAAACAATTCTGTGATAAGTGCTTCTGAAAGTTTTTTTGCTAACTTGGTAGGTAATGTTAAACACAAAAAAGATTTTGCATGAGGTTTAAGGCTCTCGTTCTAGTCAGTTTGCTTATGATTACCTTTTTTGCATTTGCGCAAAAGGCTGACCAAACAATCAGTTTTGGAGTATTACCAATGAAGACTTTTGGAGATCCAAGTTTTGATCTGACTGCAACAGCAACTTCTGGGTTGCCCGTTTCCTATGCTAGTAGCAATACCCAAGTCGCTATTGTTTCAGGTATCACAGTTACGATTGTAGGTGCGGGTCAAACTGTAATTACTGCCAAACAGGGGGGCAATGTTTCGTTTAACCCTGCTGCCGAAGTAAGTCAGGTTCTGTTAGTTTCCAAAGCAAATCAGACGATTAGCTTTGAGGCATTACCTCCCAAGAGATTTGGTGATCCAAGTTTTGAGCTTACTGCGAAAGCGAATTCAGGCTTAACAGTTTCTTACGTCAGTAGTAACATGCAAGTTGCCATTGTTTCAGGTGCAACCGTTACCATTGTAGGTGCGGGCCAGGCCTTTATTACTGCCAAGCAACCGGGTAATAGTTCATTTACTGCTGCGAATGAAGTAACCCAGACACTTTTGGTTGCTAAGGCAAATCAAACCATAAATTTCCCTGACCCTAATTTGTCAGTCCACGTTTTTGGCGACCAACCTTTCAATCTTGGTATTTCGTCTTCATCAGGTCTCAACAACACGATCACTGTAAGCAATTCTCAGGTAGGCTCTGTTTTCAATGGTTTTTTTTCCATCAATGGTGCGGGCGAATGCACCATTACGGTATCAAACACTGGCAACGCTAATTATAATCCGGCTTCATCAGTTAGCAGAGTTGTATTTGTCAGAAAGGCTAGTCAGGCAATTAGTTTTCCCTCACCTCCATTGAAAACTTATGGCAACAGTCCATTTAGTCTGAATGTCATTTCTACCTCTGGCCTTCCAATTGTTTTTGGCACTTCTGACCCTTCGGTCGCAGTTATTCAGAACGGACAAGTCGTAATTGTTGGGGCGGGCATTGTTGATATTACTGCCGATCAACAAGGCAATAAAAACTATTTCAGAGCTGTGGCAGTAACAAGGATGCTTACCATCCAAAAGGCAACTCAAGGTATCTCCTTTCTTTCTCCATCTTCCGCGACCTATGGCGCAACCCCTGTAAACCTAAATGCTGTCGCAACTTCTGGTTTGTCAATAACTTCCTTTACCAGTAACTATGACTCTATTGCTTCAATAGAAAATACGACACTTACTATAAATGGTGCTGGCACTTCGACAATTACTGCGTTTCAAAAAGGTAATCAGAATTACCTGCCAGCAACGGCAACTCAAACCTTTGTAGTTAACAAAGCAAACCAGGTAATCACATTTCCTGCAATCCCGTCACAAATGTTTGGTTCTTCACCATTTACTTTGAATGCAGTAACTAGCTCAGGGTTGCCGGTATCCTATACAAGTTTGCGGAAAACAGTTGCTCTGGTTTCTGGAAACATTTTGTTATTCCAGAGCATTGGAACAGCAACAATCGTTGCGTCTCAAAGTGGAAATTCAAACTACCTCCCGGCTTTGGCTGTGAGTCAAAACATTGCGATTGAGGGCACTTCATCAGAGTTCCAAATGTTCGGTTCCACTGCTATGGGTGGCACTGGAAATGGAACCCTTTTTGGAATGAAAAGTAATGGTGCAAACCTAATAACTACGTTTAATTTTCCTGCAAGCGCAAGCAATATGCCAAACGGGGGACTCATCAAAGGGTCTGATAATAGGCTTTATGGGGTGATGGGTGCTGGCGGTCATCCTGCTAATGGTGTAGTTTTTTCTATCAATCCTGATGGTAGCAATTACACGATATTACACAATTTTAAAAACACCGATGGTTCCTTTCCAACAGGTAGTCTGCTTGAAGCGAGTAATGAATACCTTTATGGGACAACCATGTATGGCGGTTTGAATGTTGGCGTAATTTATCGTTTGCGCAAAGATGGAACTGATTTCTCTGTTCTTCATAAGTTCAACTCGGGTTATAACGCCAGTGGAGGACTTATTCAGGCTGCTGATGGAAAACTCTACGGTGCTACGCTTCAAGGAGGTACAGTAGGGTACGGCACACTCTATTCAATCAACCAAGACGGTTCAGGGTACAATGAATTTTTATCTTTTGACGGAGTGGCAAGAGGCTCAACTCCGCGCGGAGCGTTGTTACAGGGATCAGATCTCTTTTTATATGGAGTCACAGGCGGTGGTGGTGTCTTGGGAAAAGGCGTTTTATTTAAAGTAAAAACAGACGGCACTTCATATAACAAACTTGTTGAGTTTGATGGTTCTGCAAAAGGTGCTTATGGCGCATCCACTCCTACTTTTGCGTCCGATGGGAAACTTTATGGAATGACTCAAAGTGGAGGGGCAAATGACAAAGGAACTGTGTTTTCAATATCTCCAAACGGAGTGGGGTTTGTTAAAATACTCGACTTGGGAGGTATCACAGGTAGCAATCCATTGGGATCACTCATCGAAGCATCGGACGGCAACCTTTATGGAATGACCAGCAAAGGTGGAACAAAAGACTTGGGCATAGCCTTTAGAGTCAGAAAAAATGGAACCGGATTTTCTAAACTATTGGATTTCATAGGTACAAATGGAGCTAGTCCACAACTAGGCCCGTTCCTTGAACTACAGAACCTTTCGTTTTTTGGTATGACTCAGTTTGGTGGGGCCTCTAATGCAGGGGTCATCTTTTCTATTTCCTCCACTGGTAATTTTGCATTATTGAGGGAATTTCCACAACCAGCCTCTTCCCCACAAACACTTTGCATTAACAACGACTTTACAAAAGTGTTTGGCATCGCATCTGGTGGCGGTACTTATGGTGCAGGAGCCGTTTTCAGCGCAATGAGAAATGGATCAAACTACTCAGAAATAACGCAACTTCAGGGGGATTGGCTATATTCAAGTGGCTTGACTTATTCTAACGACAATACGCTTTGGGGAATTGGAAGGGAGGGACTTTTGGCCTTCTCCTATTTTTTATTCAAAATAAACGAAAACGGTTCAAATTTTCAACGCGCTGCCAGTTTTTCAGATCCTTTGATTGCAGCCGAACCTAGGGCATTAGTTGATTTCAAAACGGACTACATTTATGGAATATCGTCAGTAGGGGGAGCATTCAATAGTGGAACCATTTTTAAAATAAAGGAAAGATGGTAATGAACTGTCGAAAGTAACGGACATCCCGGGTGGTGTCTTGGGCAGCCGACCGTATATACAAATAATTAAGCACAGCAATGAACGATTATATGGTGTGACACATGAAGGCGGAGTGAATAACGATGGGGTGATTTATCGCATTAGCGATAATGTCTATCAAAAATTGACCGATCTTAAACAATCAACCACAGGTGCATATCCAAGGCGAATAATAGAATTAAATGGTGGAAGCCTCTGCGTGGCAACGGGTAATGGAGGCACAAACAACAATGGCACTTTATTCGTCACAGATGCAAACGGACAGAGTATTGAAAAAATCTTCGATTTCACAAACCAAACAGGAATTGGCGTAACTGACATGGTTCAAAGTGCCGATGGCTACATTTTTGTCGCACTCGAATTGGCAGGAGCCGAGGGAAAAGGGAGCATTATCAGGATATTACCTGATGGCTCAGGCTACCAAAAATTGGTGGACTTCAATGGTGTAACTGGTGCATATCCAAATTCAATAAGATTTGAAAGACTTGCTCAAAACATTTTGTCATTTGATGATATACCACAGAAACATTATACCGATCCGCCATTTCTGCTGCAAGCCACTTCTAGTTCAGGGGCACTTATTCGATTTAGCAGCAGCGATCCCAGCATAGCAACTATAGACGGATACCGCGTTACAATTCACAAAGTAGGTACTGTATTAATTTCAGCTCAAGTGCCTGCAAGCGGAAATTATGCCGCTTCCCCCATTCTACAAAAAACACTTACAATTCTAAAAGCCGATCAGCAATTAGTTTTTCCATCGATTACCCAAAAAAAATACGGAGACGCAAGTTTTAAACTTAATGTGACAACTACGTCCAAGCTACCAATTTCATTGTCAAGTAGCAACCCTTCTGTCGCTTCAATAAGTCAAGGCAGAGTTAGCATTCAAGGTGCTGGAGCTACCATAATTACAGCATCTGTTGCCTCGAATTCGAACTTTAATTCTGTAGTTCCCCAGCAGCAGCCACTTACCGTGGTGAAGAACAGTCAGACGATTCAATTTGATCCGATTGCAACCAGATATGTGGATAGCCCACCGTTCTCCGTGTCTGCCACTAATACATCCGGTTTGCCAATCAACTTTTTTTTGGACAACCCTTCTGTGCTTTCACTATCGGGCAATGTGGTTTCGATTAACACTTCTGGACAAGTCAAAATTACTGCGAGTGCATCAGGAGATAACAATTATTCTGCAGCTCCATCTGTGGAACAAAGTCTTCAAATAGTTAAGCGGGTACAGTCGATTGACTTTGAATTACAA
Organism: Cytophagales bacterium; assembly: GCA_046094265.1. Taxonomy (GTDB): domain Bacteria; phylum Bacteroidota; class Bacteroidia; order Cytophagales; family Cyclobacteriaceae; genus ELB16-189. The sequence goes on along the minus strand of JBJTHA010000307.1, from coordinate 2,906 downwards.
AAAGATAGAAACCTTGATGATTTAACTTTTTCAATTCAACCGGCAGTCTCCAGTTCAGGACTTCCCGTGACTTTTACAAACTCATCACATATTTCAATTTCTGGCACACGTGTTTCAATTTTGCAGGCTGGGAAGGCCTCCATAACAATAAGCCAAGGTGGTAATTCAATATTTCTTCCTGCTGCAACATTAAACTCTTCGTTTTGCATTGTCCCTTCAAAACCTTTAATTTCGACAGATACTATTGACCTTTCTAATTTCATTTTGACTTCAAATGTTCGTGACGGAAATCAATGGTACAAGGACGGAACTCTCTTACTTGGCGAGAATTCACAATCGCTTGCGGTGAAAGCGTCCGGAACATACACAGCAAAGATTTCTATTGAGGGGTGTACTGGTGCGCAGTCTGATCCAAAATCATTTGTGATTACAGGTGTTGAAAATGAAAACCCTAGCTTTGAAGTTTATCCTAATCCTGTAGACACGCGTCTAAGTGTAGAGTGGCCAGATGTAGAGGAGGTAAATATTAGGGTATTCACGTTAACAGGATACATGCTTAAAAAGATCAAATCCTCATCGTCAAAAGTTGAAATTGAATTACAAGATGTTCCTTCTGGGATATATCTTTTGGAGGTACAAACCGATAAGACCGTTGCAACCAAAAGAATTATAAAGAGATAATACCAAAAAAGAACGGGTAGTTCAATTCTAAGTCCTTTGAAATCAAGCGATTACTTCATCAACCAGTTCTCAACAACTTTAGGGAAATGCAAGTATTCTAATGCGTGAACTTTTACCCCAATTTGTTCTGGCGTATCGGTGGGCAGAACCGGGCACTTGGCTTGGAAAATTATTTTGCCCTCATCGTAATGCTCGTTCACTTCGTGGATCGTAATGCCCGTTTCCGTTTCGGCCGCAGCTTTTACCGCTTTGTGTACCTTGAGGCCATACATGCCTTTGCCGCCAAACTTTGGTAGAAGCGATGGATGGATATTGATGATCCTACCGGGAAACAAACGTATAAGGCGCGTAGGTACTTGCAATAGAAATCCGGCCAAAATAATATGCGTGATCTTGTGCAAGTGCAACACAGCATCAACTTTTTCAGTGTCTGCCAAATCGTTCTTTGAGAAAATTTCACAAGTCACATAAAATAATCGCGCGCGCTCAATAACCTGTACATCTGGTTTATTGGTGATGACTAGCACCACCGCAGCCGTTTTTTTATTTTGAAAATACTGGATGATTTTCTCAGCATTTGTTCCTGAACCTGATGCAAAAATACAGATACGAAATCTCTCCATACTCTAAATAAAAATCATACTTACAATACCCAACAACATAATCAGTTTGCAAAGCTGGCTCAGTTGGTAGAATTGAAGTTTGGTATCGGCCACCACCAACCGCACCATTAAAAAAGCCATAGGCAAAAAAAGCATGGGTACAAAATAAATCAACGGGATGTTGAGCTGGTAGAAGTCCAGCAGCACTACCACGCACGACAAGATGGCGATGAGCACATACAACAAAACTTTAGTGCGCCTGATGCCCCACACGATGGGCAGCGTTTTGCAACCAAAGGTATTGTCACCTTTTACATCTTCCATATCTTTTACTACTTCGCGGATCAACGTCATAAAAAAAGCAAACAGCGCATAAACAAACACCAGCACATGAAACTGTTCGTACAAAAATACTAACACAAAAACCGAAAGCCCCGTAAGCAATGAAACAAGCACGTTGCCGATCAACGGTTGGCGCTTTAGGTTGTTGGAATACAGCCACAGCAAAAATGCACTTACAAAATTGATGACACCTATTTTCCAATTGATAAGGAAGCCCAGCACCACGCCCGTTACTGAAATAACCGTATGGAACAAGATGGCATACCTGCGCGTAATGGTTTTGCCAATCACCACGCGCTCGGGTTTGTTGATGAGGTCTATTTTGATGTCGTAATAGTCGTTGATAATATAGCCAGCTGCGGCAATAAAAACGGTGGCGAGGCTGAGAATGTACAACCACATGTGCGCAAACGCGTGCAAGCCCTGCCGAAACAAAAACACGGCAGCAAAAAATTGAGCAAATGCAATGATGGCCAAATTCCAAAAGCGTGTAAGGCGGAACAACGAAACCATCAGTTGCATGGCGCAAAAATAGGGATTCTTAGCCGGAATTACTGATTATCTCCAGTGCTGCCATCTTGGTCATTCGAAGGGCATGCCCAATTAGTAGTTGCACAGTCTTAAAAATTTATCAATGCGCAGCAAGCTTTGGCCCGCATCAGCCACAATGCGGTGGTGTTCGAAGAGGCCATCTTCGTTGTCGTCTAGTTCATCTTCTTGCATCATGCTTGCTTTTTATCTTTCAGAATGTCGTTGATGATGCTATTGAATATGGACATAATTAGACTGAAGGCCAGCGCCCACCAAAACCCATTCACTGAGAAACCCGGTACAAAATAATCAGCCATTAAAATAATGATGGCATTGATCACCAATAAGAACAGACCAAGCGTGACAACAGTAATGGGAATTGTCAGTACAATTAAAATTGGCTTGATGATGACGTTGGCGATGGAAAGAACCAATGCAGTAACCAAAGCGGTTTCGTAGTTGGTCACGTCTACACCGGGTAGCAAATAAGCAGTGAGGAAAACCGCCACACCATTCAGCAAAAAACGGACTACGAGATTGACCATGTTTTCAAATTATCATAAAGAGGCTGCATTCTGTGCGAACAAAGGCTTTTGGTTGAAGTTGAATGTAAAAGTAGCAAAACAAAAATTGTATTCGCTTTCCAGTTGCGCTTGCCGTGCACAAAATGGTAAATTAGCAGCCGATGTATGCCATTGTAGATATTGAAACCACCGGAGGCTACGCGGATAATCACCGCATTACGGAAAT
>JBJTHA010000306.1:0-2539 GCA_046094265.1 Cytophagales bacterium | reverse complement strand
CAAAGAGTGGTTCGGGCGCACCATCATCCATTCAGATCACCGCTTCACCTACGAACAAGCCCAAGAAGTGATTGAAAGTGGTGAAGGCAAATTCGCGCGAGAACTAAAGATATTGAATCAACTTCACCATATTCTACGCAAGGAGCGTTTCAAGAAAGGCGCTGTGAATTTTGAAACCACCGAGGTGAAATTCAAACTAGATCCACAAGGCAAACCCTTGATGGTGATACCCAAAATCAGAAAGGACGCACACAAGCTCATTGAAGAATTCATGTTGTTGGCCAACCGAGCGGTGGCCACTTATGTTTTTAAAATGAAGAAGGCCGAAACAACTAACACGTTTGTATACCGAACGCATGATTTTCCCGATCCGCAAAAAGTAGAAGACTTTGCCGTATTTGCCAAACAATTTGGTCATAAAGTAAATGTAGAGAAGGCTGCTGTTTCTCGTTCGCTCAACAAACTGATGGATGAAATTGAAGGTAAGCCCGAGCAAAACGTTTTACAATCACTGGCAGTGCGCGCCATGGCCAAAGCAAAATACACAACAGAAGCGAAGGGCCATTTCGGTTTGGCGTTTGATCATTATACGCATTTCACCTCGCCCATTCGCAGGTATCCCGATATGATGGTGCACCGATTGTTGCAGCATTATTTAGATGGCGGTAAATCGGTTAGTAAGAAAGAATATGAAGAAAAATGTATCCACTCTAGCGAGCGCGAGAAAAGAGCTGCTGATGCCGAACGTGCGAGCATTAAATACAAGCAAGTGGAGTTCATGAGCTTAGCCGAAGACAAAGTCTATGATGGCATTATTACGGGCGTTACAGACTTTGGTATTTTTGTGGAGATCGTAGAGACCAAGTGCGAAGGCATGGTGCGCCTGGCTGACATGAAAGACGATTTCTACGAGTTTGACGAAAAGAACTACCGCGCTATTGGCAGACGCAGGAAAAAGGTGTACCGCCTGGGTGATAAAGTGCAGGTCCGCATCAAAAAAACAGATGTAGATAGACGATTGATTGACTTAACTTTTGAAATTGATAAAACTCGTTCGATAGATTTCTAACATGATTGACCACTGGAAAAAACAAATTGAAGCTGAAATAAAAAGCAATGCATTTGGGCATCAGCCCAAGTCCCTGTATGAGCCCATACGCTACATCATGGCGATGGGCGGCAAAAGACTGCGCCCGCTACTCACAATGTTGTCCTATTCATTGTATAAAAAGGATGCCGAGAACATTGTAAAATATGCTGCTGCTGTGGAGGCGTTTCACAACTTCACCCTGCTGCACGATGACATTATGGACAACGCTCCGTTGCGAAGAGGCAAACCGACCGTGCACGAAAAATGGAATGTGAACACGGCCATTTTATCGGGCGATGTGATGCTCGTAAAAGTGTACGACATGTTTTTGGGTTTGGAAGAAGCAAAACTCAAGGAAGTACTCCGCATTTTCAATCAGTGCGCGGCCGAAGTTTGCGAGGGGCAACAGTGGGACATGGAGTTTGAATCTAAAAGCAAAGTAACCGAGGCACAATACATTGAAATGATTCGGCTGAAGACGGCTGTCTTGTTGGGCTTTGCTTTGGAATTGGGTGCTTTGTTGGCAGGCGCTTCGGCAGACGACAGAAACTCATTGCGAGAATTCGGCACAAACATCGGCATTGGATTTCAGTTGAAAGATGACTTATTGGATGTTTATGCCGACCAGAAGAAGTTTGGCAAGCAAGTGGGGGGCGATATCATTGCAAACAAGAAAACTTTCTTGCTGATCAAGGCAATTGAGAAGTCGAGGGGGAAGGACAAAACGGAATTGCTTCGCTGGCTTGCTGCCAAAAAGTTTGATAAAAGGAAGAAGGTAAAGGCCATCACAGAGATTTATGACCGCAACAACATTGCGCAGTTGACCGAGCAGCGTATCAATGACTACTTCGACAAAGGCTTTCAGTCACTTGAAACTTTGTCCACCGACCAGTCGATACTCCGGCATTTTGCACAGGAATTGATTAAGCGGCAATCTTGACCCGGAGCACCAATCTTGAGCGGTTCAATAGTTCAAGCGCTAAAACAAACATTGACTGCATCCTTAGCACCGAATCATCAGAAGCTCAACGGTAGCGAAGGACCCCGCAATCAGAATCGATATGCCTCGATTGGGGATTCTTCGCTAATGCATTTGTTTTTACGGATTTTGCAAGATTCTTCGAGTGACTGTTTTAAATGATGAACTAGAATCTTGCCGCTCAGAATAGTGGTTCATTTTCTTTTATAGTACAAGAGCTTCCCTATTTCTCCCCGCACGGCTTCGCTGAGTGTATAATATCCGTTGCCATCGTTTGCCCAACAAATAGCTTCTCCCTGCCTTTCGCGGTCGTAAGCAAGTATTTCGGGTTGTGCTTGCAGCCATTCTGAAATCGCCAATCCTTTGCGGTTCTGCCAATAATAAACGCGGTCATAATCTTTCATTAAAAGTTCTTGACCGGAATGGGTGATGTGCGCTGCTACAATTTTGTGAAACGGCAGTATGGCCAC
>JBJTHA010000305.1:0-10495 GCA_046094265.1 Cytophagales bacterium | reverse complement strand
GTACTAAATGTCAGTCAATGTAATTTTTATTACAGTCATTTTTTCTAAAATTTGGTGCGTTTATTTGCGCATGGCTTGGTCAACCAAATTTTTATTTAAGAAGCTAAAGAGAATTCTCATCTTCTTGTTTGTTGCGCATCTACTTTACATGGTGGTTTTGAAATGGGTTAATCCGCCCATCACAATCACACAACTTTCCAACTGGCTAGAAGGCAATGGGCTGAAGCGTGATTACATTGCTTTTGATGAAATGTCGCCCAACATTAAACTTGCAGTAATGGCTTCAGAAGATCAGCTTTTTCTCGACCACAATGGCTTTGATGTGGAGAGCATTAAAAAAGCTTGGAAAGAAAAAGGTAAGAAAAAGAAACGCGTTCGCGGAGCGTCCACCATAAGTCAACAGGTAGCAAAAAATGTGTTTCTATGGCAAGGGCGAAGTTGGATACGCAAGGGGCTGGAGGTTTACTTTACTTTTATGATCGAATTGATTTGGGGAAAAGAAAGGATTTTGGAAGTCTATTTAAATGTGGCCGAGATGGGCAAGGGTATTTTTGGTGTAGAAGCAGCATCAAGAAATTATTTCAAAAAGCCGGCAAAAAAACTCACGCGTGCCGAAGCTGCTATGATTGCAGGCTGCTTGCCCAATCCCAAAAAATTTCGCGTGCAACCACCTTCAAATTACATCAGCAGAAGATATCCGCAGATTATGGTGCAAATGAACAACATTGAAACAGACGAGGAGGTGCAGGCTATATTACATACGGCATCTAACTCCAAGAAGTGATTTCTTGATTCAAACTCTATAACAGCACTTCGCTGATAATTGCGATCACTGCACCCAACATGGCCACGCCCACTTTCTTTGCGTTGAACTTATGGTCGGAGCTGCTCTCAAAAACAATCGTGGTGGAAATGTGCAAAAAATTTCCTGTGACAATCGCCAACAAAATAGAAAGTGCTGTTGAGGTCAACAGCTGATTTGAAACCAAATAGTCAGAAAGAAATAAGCCTAGGGGAGAGGCGGCAGCAAACACCACTAGCATGGCTACCGCTTTAGTTTTACTCTTCACATCGCAAATCAAAACCGACATTAACGCAAAGGCCTCGGGTGCTTTGTGCAATAGAATCCCCCATAGCAGCGTATTGCTGTTATGGTGATGGCGCGCAGTTTGGCCATGCGCCAACAGGCCGCCTTCTAAAAAAGCATGCACCCAAAGGGCTACCAACACCCATAATGCGGACAGCTCTTGGTGGTGTTTGTGCTCGTGCACATGAATGTGTCCATGCTCCACACCCGAAGACAAAAACTCGAGTGCTTGCTGCAAGAAGAAACCAGCCAGTACACAAATTCCAATCAGTGTAGGTTGTGCCGCGCCTGCAAAAAGATCAGGAAAAATGTGGACAATGGTGATTGAGAATAGAAACGAGCCTGCAAATACCAGCCATAGTTTGTAGTGGGCAGTGTTGATTTTGGGGACGTAAAACACCACCAGGCCGCTTAGCAATGCAACAACAAAAAGAAGAATAAGAGATAAGAGCATTATTTCAGAATAACTACCGAAGTGAATCTAAATCTTTTTTATCGATGTCGCGACTCACAGCGCTTTTATTAATGAGCAAATCTTCTTTTGAAATAATGTGTAAGTCATTTTCATCTAAGTTGACCTTTACGCTTTTTAATTTGCAACTCTTAAATGAAGGTAGCCCTTTCATTTGCGGAAGAAAATCCATGTGAAAACTTGAATGAGGTATTTTCAAATAGGTTTTGTGTGGATCAAACACCATGTGTTTTAGATCAGAAACTTCAATTTCCAGATCTGACAACGCGTTCAAAAGATTGACGAAGTTTTCGTTTGTTGGATTGTACCAAAAGTCTAAATCTATCTTTATCGCTGGTTTGTCGGGCAAATAAATTCCGGAAACTCTTTGATAGCCATGGAAAGCAACCGCAGTACCACCGACAACCAAATAGTCCACGTTGTTTTTGTTCAGCGTTGAACACACAAGTTGCAGTGATTGGCGAACCTCGTTGCTAATCATTTTTTTGGCGAGAGGATTATCCAATGAATATCATCTGTTTCACGAGATGTATTTCCCGACAGCTTTCTTAGCTGTACATACAAGTCGATTATATCCAGCGCTTTTATCAATGCTTCCTTGGGCGAAAGTGCTTTGCTCATTTCTCGTTCCAATAGATTTTTTTCCTCTATGCTGTGATATAGTATTGGCTTTATCATCCAATCAAATATACGATTCTATTTTGGTTTCACAGGTTCATTCAATTCTATTGAGTTTTTTATCGCATCGGTTATAAAGATTTCTTCATCGCCTAAATGGTTCGTGTAAATAAAAAACGCATCCAGCTCGGGGTGTTGCTTCAAAAGCTCAATTGCTTTTTCATGACCCATCACCATAAAAGCCGTAGCCCACGCATCGGCCGTGGCGGCATCGTTCGCAAACACACTCGAACTCAGGATTGCACGTTCCGCCTGTCGGCCTGTTTTGGGGTCGATGGTGTGGGAGTATTTCTTGCCATCAATCACTCGGTAGTTAAAATAGTTCCCCGAAGTGGTAAAAGACTTGTCTGTCAACTTCACGTAAGCCTTAAAAAATAAGCTGTCGCGTGTTGAACTTGGGTCAAGGATGCCCAACTCCCAGGGCTTGCCCGAGTTGATGTTCGTGCCACAAGCCATACCCTCTCCTCCTAGCTCTACTAACATATTTTTGATTCCCTTTGCTTTCAAAAATGCGGTTATAACATCTGCACCGTAGCCTTGGCCAATGCCGCCAAAATCCAACTGCGCACGTGGGTCGGATTTCCACACGCTATCCCGGTTAAATTGTATTCTGTTGTTGCCCACAAACTGTAGTATCGAATCAATTTTCTGCTGGGTTGGAATGGGCTTTTCTTTCATCTTACCAAAACCCCATGCGTACACCAACGGCATCACTGTTGGGTCAAATGCTCCGTCTGAGGCCATTGAAACTTCCATGGCTTTTTGAAGGGGCTGAAACAGATAGGGAAGTTGAAAAGTAAATCCGGTAGTGCTGTTATTAAATTTTGAGACTTCCGATTCGGGATCATAGTTGTTGATGGATTTGTTGACGAGTTGGAGCAATGAATCTACCGAGTATTTAAAATCCCTCTTGCCCTCGTCAAAATAGGTAATGTGATAGGTGGTGCCCATGGTGGTGCCCTCAATCTTCAAGGGTAGGGGTGGTTGGTGGGGATTTCGCCACCACCAAACGGACATAAACACGATGATCAACACCAATGAGTAGATTGCATTCTTTTTTCGATTGTCCATCGTACAATTTAATAAACTGCAAAAATAACACAAGAATATGCTTGCGCTCTTGAATGTTGACTGATAAATCAAGAATTTTGACACATGCGAGAAGACTATTTGAAAGGCGACAAAGATGGGTTGGAAACGGGAGAGCGTGACTTAGAGAAAGCACTGCGCCCACTCTCATTCGGTGATTTTACAGGCCAACAAAAAGTAGTCGACAACATAAAAATATTTGTAGAGGCTGCCAAGCAGCGCAATGAATCGCTCGACCATGTACTATTGCACGGCCCCCCCGGACTAGGAAAAACCACTTTGTCGTTCATCATCGCCAATGAGTTGGGCTCACAAATCAAAATTACCTCGGGCCCTGTGTTAGATAAGCCGAGCGATTTGGCGGGCTTACTCACCAATCTAGAGACGAACGATGTATTGTTCATTGACGAAATCCACCGGCTCAACCCCATTGTGGAAGAATATTTATACTCCGCAATGGAAGATTTTCGCATCGACATCATGCTGGATTCGGGGCCAAATGCGCGCTCAGTACAAATCAGTTTGAACCCATTTACGCTGATTGGCGCTACCACCCGTGCAGGCTTACTTACTTCACCCTTGCGCGCACGATTTGGTATCAATGCGCGTTTAGAGTACTATGATTCAGCTTTACTCTCTACAATTGTTAAACGGTCTGCGTCCATCCTATCAACACCTATTGATGAAAATGCTGCTTTTGAAATTGCACGCAGAAGCAGGGGTACGCCACGCATCGCCAACAATCTACTTAAGCGCACCCGCGACTTTGCTCAAATAAAAGGAGATGGTATCATTACCAAATCCATTGCACAAATGGCACTTAATGCATTAGATGTAGACGAACATGGCCTCGATGATATGGATAATCGCATTCTCACCACCATTATCGAAAAATTCAAAGGTGGCCCTGTGGGATTAACAACTATTGCTACGGCTGTAGGTGAAGAAGCGGAAACCATTGAAGAAGTGTATGAACCTTTTTTGATTCAAGAGGGCTATATCAAGCGCACTTCGCGTGGGAGAGAAGCAACGGAGTTGGCTTACAAACACTTGAAGATTGCGCTACCGCCTTCTACCAAAGGCCCCGGGTTGTTTGATTAATGAAAAAAAGGATTCGCTACGATCCAAAGCTCACCGCTCGTGCTCGCGAGTTGCGTAATAATAGCACGTTATCTGAAGTACTTCTTTGGCAGGAACTCAAAGGAGGAAAAATGCTCGGCTACGATTTCCACCGACAAAAGCCAATTGATAACTTCATCGTTGATTTTTTTTGCTACGATTTGATGCTGGCGATTGAAATTGATGGCAGCAGCCATGATGGAAAAGAAAAGTATGATTCCTTTCGGCAACAAAAGTTAGAGTCGTTAGGGATTCGCTTTCTGCGATTCGATGTCCGAGACGTAAAACAAAAAATGGGTTGGGTGCTGGGCAAAATCCAAGCATGGATAAAATCAAATAGCAGCGACATCCCCCTTGCTCCCCCTTCCCGGGGGGAATTGAAACCAGTGAAAGCAGAAGGTAACTCGATTAACATACGTAATACCCAAAGCAACACACATCTCATAAAATCAATCGCCACTCAACTCGGTTTCAGTTTCTGCGGCATCTCCAAAGCCGAATTCTTATCTGAAGAAGCACCCAAATTAGAAGAATGGCTCAAGCGAGGCTACCAAGGCAAAATGAGCTACCTCGAAAATCATTTCGACAAACGGCTTGACCCCCGGCTATTGGTGCCGGGTGCCAAATCGGTAGTGAGTTTGCTTTATAACTATTTTCCCAAAAAAGACTTAGCAAAAGAGAGCGACTTAAAAATTGCCAAATATGCCTATGGAGAAGACTATCATTTTGTAGTCAAAGAAAAGCTCCAAGAATTTATACATATCATTCAATCGGAAATAGGTGAAGTAAACGGTCGTGCATTTGTAGATTCGGCACCAGTGCACGAGCGTGCGTGGGCTGCAAAGTCGGGGTTGGGTTGGGTTGGTAAAAACTCCCTTTTGCTCAATCGGCAAATGGGCAGTTTCTTTTTTTTGACCGAGCTGATTTTGGATTTAGAAGTTGAACCGGATGGTCCTGTTAAAGATTACTGCGGCACTTGCACTGCTTGCATGGATGCTTGCCCAACTAATGCCATACCCGAACCTTACGTAGTAGATGGCAGCAAGTGTATTTCTTACTTCACTATCGAACTAAAAGAAGAAATTCCCAGCGAAGCAAAAGGTAAATTTGAGAATTGGATTTTTGGCTGCGATATCTGTCAAGATGTGTGTCCGTGGAATCGCTTCTCGAAACCGCACAATGAAAAGAAATTCGAACCCCATCCTGATTTGGAAAAAATGACCACAGCCGATTGGCAAGAAATAACGGAAGATGTATTTGAAAAACTGTTTAAGAAATCTGCTGTAAAGCGCACCAAGTTGGCGGGGTTAAAACGAAATATTCAATTCGTTCTAAAGTAACAATCAACTATTTAGTGACGCATAACATCTTACCTCCAATCCATGAGGTATTATTTTTTCATTACTCTATTTATGTGCTGTTCCATAGTTCGAGCTCAACATAAGTTGTTGATGCTGGACAAAGGCAATCGCAAAAGTGCATATTACAAGGTGGGTGACGAAATCGCCTTCTTCAAGAAGGGTTCAAGGCATAAAGTCACTGCGGAAATACTTGACTTGAGCGATAGTACCATCGTATTTCCAGGTTTTGAAGTCAGTTTGAAAGACATATCTGCTCTTTACATTGATGACAAAACAAAATGGTGGCTACAGTTCAAAATCTCGCAATTATCGCTGCTGTGCGGTAGTATCTATATTTTTGCCGATGTAGCTAACACCGGGGCCTTAAAGAACGAAACCGTGTTGGTAGGTGGAGTACTTTTAGGTGTTGGTGTTTTGGCTCGCGTTGTTTTCCCGCACAGGATAAAAATCAAAGGCAGAACGAGGTTGAGAATTCTGAAATTCTAAACCATTTTGCACTGCTACCAATCAAATACGCACGAATGGTCTTGTCATTTGCGTGAGATTTTGCAGTTCAACACAAGTTATTAGGGAATTTGTTACTGTTCGACATTTATCCGATGCGATTGAAAACAAGTGATGTAAATCGGTTTTCATGTTGGGCTCTGCTTAGTTCCAAATGCCAAATCAACCCTCCCGCTCCCCAATCTTACCTGTCTTCTTATTCTTCAAAATCAATTTCTTCGCACCGTAGTGCGTCATTTCCTCCTTCACCAGATAATGCTCGGCATCGTACTCGGTAAGGTGGCTGTCTTTGCTTACACCTACGCGGCCACGCCAGATATCGAGTTGTATAGGTTCCCATTGTTTGGTTTTGGCGGATTTATAGGCCGCATCCAGAATGGAATTAACCACATATCCATCGTAAAAAGTTTCTTTCGGTTGCGTCTTGTTTTCCAAAGCATTGAACATGTCCATAAACATGTGGTTGTAGCCGAGCTCGTTTAATTCATCTCCTACCGGAAACAACCAACCCGAATTGCTCTCTGCTTTCTCCGCCACGTAATCAGCGCCTTGGCCACTGGTAAACATTTCAAAACCGGTGCGCAAAAAACTGTTCACCCAAATAGTGCCTTCGCTGCCCATCACCTCATCGCGCAAGTCGAGCCCACCGCGGAAAGTCCAACTCACTTCAAACTGACCGATGGCTCCATTTTCGTATTTCACTAAGCCGATTGCATGATCTTCGGCATCAATCGGTTTCACTTGCGTATCAGCCCAGCACATTACCTCCATAGGTTTAATGTCTTTTCCAATGTAGCTGCGCGTAATTTCCACGCAATGGCAACCCAAATCTAAAATGCAACCACCGCCAGCTTGCTCTATGTCCCAAAACCAATCACTGTGTGGCCCGGGGTGCGTCTCGCGCGATTTTGCCCAGAGTATTCTTCCTAGTGCGCCTTTCTGCACGCTGTCATTAGCTTTAATGAACTTGGGTGTATACACTAAGTCTTCGAGGTAGCCATTGAAAATCCCCGCTTTCTCTACAGCCTCCAGCATACGTTTCGCTTCTTGCGCGTTGCGGCCCAGCGGCTTAGTGGTCATCACCGCTTTTTTATGTTTACAGCAAAGCAGCACGGCTTCCTCGTGCAAATTGTTTGGCAACGCGATACAAACCACCTCCACTTCCGGCCGGGCGATGGCTTCTTCCATCACCGTAGTAGAAAAAGCTACTTTGTAATCTGCGGCAAATTTTTTTGCGCTTTCTTCCTTGCGCGAGTAGACGGCTACGATTTTATCTCTGCTGCGATAGCCCTGTAATGAATCGGCATAAAATCGGCCGATAAAACCCGAGCCTAACATGGCAATATTCATACTACGCTGTTTTGATTTCTTTTTTCTCTTTGAAGAATAAGAGGAAGTAAACCACTACCGCCAAGGCAATGTACACCGGCACAAACCAAATGGACTGCCAATCGTGGCCAGTGGATAGCGTGTAATGATCGGTGGTTTTGCCCGAAAACCAAGTGCCCACCACCATGCCCACGCCATAGGTGGCAAAGGTGAATAATCCTTGGGCCGCATTCTTTATTTTCTCTCCTGCTTTCTTTTCGGTGTACATGTAGCCGGTTACGAAGAAGAAATCGTAGCACACACCATGCAACAAAATGCCCGCATACAACATCCACAGGTTTACGTCCAAGTTACCGAACGCAAAGCAGACGTAACGCAAGATCCATGCACCCATGCCCAACAGGAGCATCTTCTTCACACCGATGCTGTTAAACAAAAATGGAATGGCCAGAATAAAAACAGCCTCGGATACCTGCCCCAAAATCATTTTGCTTGCAGCGTTTTCCATTCCCAACTCATTCAAGAATACATTGGCAAAACCATAGTAGAAAGAAAGTGGCACGCACACTAAAATGGCAGCGATAAAGAAAATCAGGTAAGGCTTGTCTTTGAACAGCACAAACGCTTCGGTACCCAATGCTTTGGAAGCTGCACCCTCTGTTTTTCCTTTTGGCGGTGTGTTAGGCAACACAAAGCTGATAATGCCCAATGCAAATGAAGCAATAGCTGCCATGTGAAACGTATTGGGTGTTTTCTCAATGGATAATATGCCGATCATAATCCCGGCCAAAATCCACCCCAAGGTTCCAAATACGCGTATCCACGGAAACTGCTTGCCCGGGTCAGTCATCTGGCCAAAGGCAATGCTGTTAGAGAGTGCGATGGTGGGGGTGTAAAGAAGAGAATAGCCCAACACAATCCAGTAGAAAATTTCGCTGTCCACTTGTGTGGCCACGTAGAGCAGCACGCCACCTACAATGTGCAGAATGCCCATAATATTTTGCGCGGCAAAAAAACGGTCGGCCACCATGCCTACAAAAAAAGGCGATATCATAGTTGCAATAGCCAATGCTCCATAGGCATTTCCAATTTGCGCACCAGACGCGTGTAGGTATTCTGTCATGTACGTGCCCATGGTTACATACCATGCCCCCCAAATAAAATATTCGAGCAGCATCATGAGCGAGAGTTTGGTGAATATAATTGGTTTCATCTCTGGTTGGGTTTAAGAAATAAACATTAAAGTTTTTAAAAATAGTCAGCCTTTGCGTTTATTCAAAACCATTCACACATTTGTGGATGGGTAAAGTTAGGTGGGGAATATTGGGCTGCGGCAAAATCGCCAAGAAATTTGCGGACGACCTGCGGTTGGTGAAGGAGGCTGAGTTAGTTGCGGTAGGCGCTCGGGAGTTTGCTTCTGCGCAGGCGTTTGCAAGCCATTGTAATGTCCCCTTTGCACATGGCAGTTACTTAGAGCTCGTGCAAAACCCTGCGCTGGACGTAATTTATATCGCTACCCCGCACAGCCTGCATTACGAACATGGATTATTGTGCCTTCGCCATAAAAAAGCAGCCCTTATTGAAAAAGCTTTTACCATTAACGCATGGCAAGCAAAGGAACTGGTAGGTGTAGCCCGCGAAAATAAGGTGTTTTTGATGGAAGCGTTCTGGACGCGCTTCCTCCCGCATTACCTTAAAACGAAAGAAATGATAGCCGCAGGAAAAGTCGGCAATATTCAATCGGTGATTGCCGAGTTTGGTTTTAAACCTACTCCCCCGGTGGCACCTCGAATTTATGACCCCACATTAGGTGGAGGTTCGCTGCTTGATGTTGGTGTATACCCTGTTTTTTTGACGTTGGATATTTTAGGCAAACCCGATACAATCCATGCATGGATGTCGCCCGCACCTACGGGTATCGACAATCAATGCAGTATCCAATTCAAGTACAACAATGGGGCGATGGCACAACTATTTTCTTCTTTCAGTACGAACTTAGCAACCGGTGCCGACATTTCGGGTGATGGCGGACGAATCCGGATGACGCACCGATTTCACGGGCCTACAACTGAATTAGAGTATTATCCTGGGATAGTGGCTTCAAGGGAGGTAGTTGATTTTGAGAAAGCGACAGGTAACGGCTATGAATACGAAGCTCGGCACGTAACCAACTGCATAAAAAAAGGACTTTTAGAAAGTCCTTTACGCACTCATGCCGATACGATTTTGTTGATGGAAATTTTAGACGAAATCCGAAAATCTGCTGGGATTAACTATCCAGAAGATGTATAAATGAGGCTTATTGGTTTCCACCCCCCTCTTCTTCACCTTCTAAATCCTTTAGGTCATCGCTCATTTTTTCTCTCGTAACGGGTTGTCCTTTAGCATCAAACATTGAAACTGTTCTAGAGCCGCCCCCTCGCGAGAATATGCGGTAAAATGTTTCTCCTTTCTTGGTTTTAACTTCTTCACCTCCCATCACTTGCTGACCTTGGGCCTTGGCTTCGGCAGCAGATTTAATACTAGCGGGTAGCTGGTCTGCTTTCATGTATTTAGAAGTACTTAAAGCGGTACCGTCTTCGCGGAAACGCGCACGTACTCGCATGCCTCCTTGGGTATGCACTGCCACGTATTTTGTAAATGATTTGCCGTGCTTACCGTTTGCCTCTTGTTTTTCCCAGCGTTCTGCGGCCACACCAGTAGCAGCAAATGCGTTTTTAACGGCATCTGGCACCTGGCTGGCATCTATGGTTTGACCTGCGATTTTACCCTCTCGTGCGGGATTTGCTCCTCTGCGTTTGCTAGGTTGTGCATACGATGTAACGGCTACCAGAGCTACTACAATAAATGTTATCG
>JBJTHA010000304.1:0-9335 GCA_046094265.1 Cytophagales bacterium | reverse complement strand
GCGTTTAGAGTTCAAACACCATGGACAGTTAAGAATCCAGACAGCAAATCCCCCAACAAAGAAGAAATCATAAAACAGGAATGCTATGTTTTTGACTTTGCCCCAGACAGAGCATTGCGACAAATAGCCGACTATAGTTGCCGACTGAATGTAAACGATACAAATCCGGAAAAGAAAGTTGAAGAGTTCATTCACTTCTTACCAGTTCTGGCTTATGATGGTAGTTCGATGAAACAAATTGATGCAGCCGGAATTTTGGACATGGCCATGAGCGGGACAACCGCAACGTTATTGGCTAGACGCTGGGAAAGTGCTTTGTTGGTGAATGTTGACAACAACACGCTGCAACGGTTGATGAACAATGAGAAAGCAATGGAAGCACTCATGAGCATCGAAGGATTTAGAAATTTGAATCAGGACATTGAAACGATTATCAATAAATCGGAAGCGGTTAAGAAAACAAAAAAGGAGGCCAATGAACGTGAACTGACAAAAAAAGAAAAGACGGAATTAACAGAACAAGAGAAAGAATACAAGACACTTAGAAAGCAGATTCAGGAAAAGCTTATCAAGTTTGCCACGCGCGTTCCCATCTTCATGTACCTCACAGACTATCGAGAGAGAAGTTTAAAAGATGTGATTACACAGTTAGAGCCAGGCCTTTTCAAAAAGGTGACTGGTTTAAATGTAAAGGACTTTGAATTATTGGTAAGTCTTGGCGTTTTCAATAGTGCATTGATGAACGATGCTGTTTACAAGTTTAAACGCTACGAAGATTCTTCTTTGACCTACACTGGAATTGTCAAACATAAGGGCGAGGACGTGGGACTTTACGACACGGTTTTAACCGCAAAGGACTACGCGGAGTCGTTTGTAAATGAGCCTAACTAAATCGCACACACCTTACCAGGCCGCACACTAGTACGGTCTATGATTTTCAAGTTGCGTATACTGAGGCCTCTCAACCGACTGTCCGAGATAAAACTGTGGTATTGCTTGAGTAATTTGAAGTAGATCGTTTTAAAGACCAGGTAACTGCGATGGTTGTTTGCATCGGATAGCGTACTGCGGGCGGAGGCCTGATCGAAACCAAGGTGTGCCGCGAATGAAAAAATAACGAATACGTTGTATTAAATCTTTTAAATTAATTTGCAAAAATTGATATGCGCATCGACATTATCACATGCTTGCCGAGATTGCTTGAAAGCCCATTTGGCGATTCAATACTGAAACGCGCCCAAGACAAAGGTTTGGTGGCGGTGCATGTGCACGATTTGCGAGAGCATTCTACTAACAAGCACCGTACTACCGATGACTATGCGTTTGGAGGTGGAGCCGGCATGGTGATGATGATTGAACCAATTGATCGGTGCATTCATGCCCTAACATCTGCTCGAGCCTACGATGATATTATTTACATGAGCCCCGATGGCGAGCCCTTGAGTCAGTCCATCGCCAACCAGCTGAGCTTAAAAAAAAATCTGATCTTGTTGTGCGGCCATTACAAAGGTGTGGATGAGAGGGTGCGAGAACACCTTGTTACTCGTGAGATCAGCATTGGTGATTACGTACTCTCTGGGGGCGAACTGGCCGCTGCGGTGGTGGCGGATGCCGTTATTCGGTTGTTGCCTGGTGTGTTAAATGACGAGACCTCCGCGCTTAGCGACTCGTTTCAAGATGGATTGATTGCCCCACCTGTCTACACACGGCCAGCAGAATACAAGGGTTGGAAGGTGCCCGATGTGCTGCTTTCAGGACACCAGGCAAAGATTGAAGAATGGAAACAAGAGCAATCCATCAAGCGCACAAAAGAAAGGCGCCCCAACCTGTAAAATCGCGTAAAAACTAAGGAAACACGGCAAGCCACTTGCTAAAATTCTTTTTTAACATCATCCGTTTTTAACGTTTTTGATCTATATTTGCAGTCCAATTTTAAAATCGAGGGTTATGGCAGATTTAATGAAAGTAGCCGAACAGGAATTAGCCTCAAAAAGAGCTAGCCTTCCTAATTTCAAGGCTGGAGATACAATAAGCGTACACGTAAAAATCAGCGAAGGTAACAAAGAGAGGATCCAACAGTTTCAAGGAACCGTATTGTACCGCAGAGGTTCTTCTACCAATGGCGAGACTTTTTCAGTTAGAAAAGTATCCAATGGTGTAGGCGTAGAGCGTATTTTCCCCACCCTTAGCCCAAGCATCGACAAAATCGAGCTCATTAAAGAAGGTAAAGTAAGGAGAGCAAAATTGTACTATTTGAAAGGCCGTCAAGGCAAGTCTGCAAGAATTAAGGAAAAGTTAGGCACCACTGAAGCGGCTGCTTAACCTTGCAAACCGTTGAAATATATCAAAGCCCATTTCAAGCATTTGAAATGGGCTTTTTGCTTTAAAATCAAGTTTTTGAACTAAGGCGCATCCCGCTATATTTGTCACCTCACATTCTAAAACCTATGGCCAAAACAACTGTACCTGAATTATTGGGCAAAGATGCCGAGTCATTATTGACCCATAAGAGCAAGACCATTTCAAAAGACCAACTGCACTTGCCCAGTGCAGATTTCGTTGACAAGATTTTTTTACAATCAAATAGAAATACGCAGGCACTACGCAGTCTTCAAACGCTGTTTGACAAAGGTCGCTTGGGCGGCACAGGGTATCTATCGATTTTGCCAATCGACCAAGGCATTGAGCACAGTGCAGGTGCATCGTTTGCCAAGAACCCAATTTACTTCGATCCTGAAAACATTGTAAAACTTGCCATTGAAGGAGGCTGTAATGCAGTTGCCACAACTTTTGGCGGCTTGGCCCTCATGTCAAGAAAGTATGCACACAAAATTCCTTTCATCGTAAAAGTAAATCACAATGAACTGCTTACGTATCCCAACAAAGCAGACCAAATCATGTATGGTTCGGTAGAAGATGCATGGAACTTGGGTGCGATCGCCATTGGTGCCACCATCTACTTTGGCTCAGACAATGCTACGCGTCAAATACAAGAAGTTTCGGCCGCTTTTGAACGTGCGCACGAGCTTGGCATGGCCACCATTTTGTGGTGCTATACCCGCAACGATGCCTTTAAGAGAGATGGAAAAGATTATCATGTGTCGGCTGACTTAACCGGACAAGCCAACCATTTGGGCGTTACCATTCAGGCCGATATCATTAAGCAAAAGTTGGCTGAAAACAACGGTGGCTATAAGGCATTGAACACCGGTGGCAGCAGCTATGGGAAATTGGACGAAAGGATCTATACCGAATTGACCTCTGACCATCCGATAGATTTGTGCCGTTACCAAGTGGCCAACTGTTACATGGGTCGCGCTGGGCTCATCAATTCTGGTGGAGATAGCAAAGGTGCTAGCGACATGGCAGACGCAGTACGCACGGCAGTTATCAATAAACGCGCGGGTGGCATGGGCTTGATTTCAGGCAGAAAGGCTTTCCAACGCCCTATGAAAGAAGGGGTAGAAATCTTAAATGCCATTCAAGACGTGTATTTAGATACGAAAATTGACATAGCATAAAATTTACGATTTCTGATTTTTGAGTTGCGACTTCTGAGTCGCCTCGAAATCTGAAATTTCAAATCTTAAAGTAATCAGATGCCGTGGTTCAAACGTACAGATAAAGGAATCTTAACACCCACCGAAGCAAAACGCGAAGTGCCAGACGGCCTTTGGTTCAAATCGCCCGGTGGCAAGATTGTACATACCCGTGAGTTGAAAAATAATGCTTATGTGGTGCCTGAGGAAGACCTTCATGTAAAAATCGGGTCAGAAGAGTACTTCGAAATTCTGTTTGATAACAACGAGTTTACTGAGCTAGACGCCAACATGGAATCCGGTGACCCGTTGAAGTTTGTTGACACTAAACCATACCCCAAGCGCATTAAAGAATCACAGGCAAAATCAAAATTGAAAGATGCCGTGCGGACTGCCTATGGGAAGATGAATGGACTGGACTTAGTAGTAGCCTGTATGGACTTCGCTTTCATTGGTGGAAGCATGGGCTCTGTTGTGGGTGAGAAAATCGCGCGTGCTGCGGATCATAGTTTAAAGACCAAAACCCCGTTATTGATTATTTCTCGATCGGGTGGTGCACGAATGATGGAGGCAGGCATTTCGTTAATGCAGTTGGCCAAGGTATCGGCAAAATTGGCGTTGCTTGACGAGGCCAAGATACCTTACATTTCTCTACTCACCGACCCTACTACGGGGGGTGTCACGGCATCTTTTGCGATGTTGGGAGACTTTAACATTGCAGAGCCGGGCGCGTTGATTGGGTTTGCGGGCCCACGCGTGATACGCGAAACGATTGGCAAAGATTTACCGAAAGGTTTTCAGAGTTCGGAGTTTGTACTCGAACATGGATTTTTAGATTTCATTATTGATAGAAGAAGCCTGAAACAACGCCTCACCACGTTGTTGAAGATGTTGCGTTAGAACAACCTTGTGTCAACCGTTGTTATCGAACCTCACTTCCTTCCCTGTATTGAGTATTTTTGTGCATTGCTTCCGCACCACCAACTCATGTTGGAAAAACATGAGCATTTCGTAAAGCAGAGCTACCGGTCAAGATGCCACATCAACACCTCGCAGGGTAGCCTAATGTTGGTGCTGCCCACGGCCGAGAATCATGGAAAAGTGACTTTGGGAGCAGTACAATTAGACGCATCCCCTCGCTGGCGTAACAATCATTGGCGCACAATTCAGTCCGCCTATCAGAAAGCACCATTCTTCGAATTTTATGCAGACGAACTACGAACCATTTTATTTGAGCCCCATCGCTTGTTGTTCGACTTCAACAAAAGTTTGCTGTCATTCTGTCTGCGGAGCCTAAAGCTCAACATTCCGATTACTGAAACTGTGTCGTATCAAAAAGGCTATCCAATCGAAGTGACAGACTTGAGAAATGCAATTAACGCCAAAAAACATCATTCAACACGCAATTTCTACCACCCCATACCCTATCCACAAGTCTTTGGCAGCGCTTTTGTAGCCAACTCCAGTGTGATCGATTTGTTATTTTGCGAAGGCCCGAACGCTACGCGCATCATCAAAACTTCGGGACTGTTGTTGAACAAATAATTTAACTCAAACGTTTTGGATTACATGTTTGAAAGGGTGCTGCTAAGGCCAAAATTTGGGTTTTGACTGTTACCTCTAAAACTTTACATTTACATATCTTAATCATCGCTATGCCAAATAATATGGAAGCAAAATTTTCTAACCGGGTTAAAGAAGTGATTTCGTTAAGCCGGGAAGAAGCTCTTCGATTAGGTCATGATTACATCGGTACCGAGCACTTAATTTTAGGAATGATACGCGAGGGCGAAGGCGTTGCTGTCAGCGTATTAAAGAAATTGGGTGTGCCGCTGGATCAACTGCGAGGGGAAATTGAGCGCGTTTCAAAAGGTACTGCTACGCACGAAATAAAAAACCTTGCGAACATTCCGTTAACTCGCGCTTCGGAAAAAACACTGAAGATTACCTACTTAGAAGCAAAAGTTTTCAAAGCGCAATTGATTGGAACCGAACACTTATTGCTATCCATTTTGAGAGATCCAGATAACTTGGCCACCCAAATCTTGAATAAGTTTGATGTAGCCTACGATGTAGTAAAAGAAATGTTGGAGTACCAACAAGATCAACCCACAGCATCTTCTGATACAGACGATCCTGATGACGATTCATCCAAAATGTTTAGCAGCGGTGCTTCTGGCGCAGGCGCAGGCAAAGAGAAAAAAGGCGCTGAGAAATCAAGAACGCCAGTGCTGGATAATTTCGGCCGCGACCTTACTAAGTTGGCAGAAGACAACAAGCTAGACCCTATTGTAGGTCGTGAAAAAGAAATTGAGCGTGTGGCACAAATCCTGAGCCGCAGAAAAAAGAATAACCCAATTTTAATTGGAGAACCTGGCGTAGGTAAAACTGCCATCGCAGAAGGTTTGGCGTTGCGAATCGTGCAAAAGAAGGTGGCCCGGGTATTGTTTGGCAAAAGAGTGGTAACGCTAGATTTAGCATCCTTGGTAGCGGGCACCAAGTACCGCGGTCAGTTTGAAGAACGCATGAAGGCGGTGATGAACGAGCTGGAAAAATCGCCAGATGTGATTTTGTTCATCGATGAGTTGCATACAATTGTGGGTGCTGGTGGTGCTTCAGGATCGCTAGATGCCTCAAACATGTTTAAGCCAGCTCTGGCACGTGGTGAAATACAATGCATTGGTGCTACTACGTTGGACGAGTATCGGCAGTACATAGAAAAAGACGGAGCTTTGGCGAGACGTTTCCAGATGGTGATGGTAGACTCCACATCAGTGGATGAAACCATTCAGATTTTGGACAACATCAAAGAGAAATATGAAGATCACCACCACGTGAGTTACACAAAAGAAGCAATTGAAGCTTGCGTGAAGTTGTCGGACCGCTACATCAGCGATCGTTTTTTACCAGACAAAGCCATTGACGTGTTGGATGAAGCAGGGGCCCGTGTTCACATCAACAACATACACGTGCCAGAAGAAATTGTGAAGTTTGAGGCTGCCATTGAAGAAGTTAAAAAGGAAAAGAACCGCGTAGTAAAAAGCCAGAAATACGAAGAGGCGGCACAATTGCGTGACAAAGAAAAGAAATTGATTGAACAGCTTGATTTGGCAAAAGCCCGCTGGGAAGAAAAAACCCGCACCGAAAAATACACCGTTACGGAAGAGAATGTTGCGGATGTTATTGGCATGATGACTGGCATACCTGCTAATCGCATCGCCCAAAAAGAAAGTAACAAGCTGTTGGGCATGGCCGACCAGCTTAGCGGCAAGGTGATTGGTCAAGAGGAAGCGATCAAAAAGTTGGTGAAAGCCATACAACGAACCCGCGTGGGATTGAAAGACCCCAAGAAACCCATTGGGTCGTTTATTTTTTTGGGCCCAACCGGTGTTGGTAAAACTGAGTTAGCCAAAGTGTTGGCCACTTATTTGTTTGATAAAGACGATACGCTGGTGCGCATTGATATGAGCGAGTACATGGAGAAATTTTCCGTATCGCGATTGGTAGGCGCACCCCCCGGATACGTAGGCTATGAAGAAGGAGGACAGCTTACTGAAAAGGTGAGACGTAAGCCTTATTCTGTGGTGCTGTTAGATGAGATTGAAAAAGCCCACCCTGATGTATTCAATATTCTGCTGCAAGTGCTAGACGATGGCATTTTGACCGATGGCTTGGGGCGCAGGGTTGACTTTAGAAACACGATTATTATCATGACCTCCAACATTGGCGTTCGTGACCTGAAGGATTTTGGAGCAGGCATCGGGTTTGCAACTAAAGCAAAGCGCGAAAATGAAGAGGAGTTGATGAAGTCAACGATACAAAGTGCGTTGAAGCGTGCTTTCAGTCCTGAGTTCCTGAATCGTTTGGATGACGTGATTGTGTTTAATTCTCTGCAACGCGAACACATCCACAAGATCATTGACATTACGTTGGGCAAATTGTTTGCCCGCATTTTGTCGCTGGGCTACAATGTTGAGTTAACCGAAAAAGCGAAAGACTTCTTAGCAGAAAAAGGATACGACCAACAGTTTGGCGCACGCCCGTTAAACCGCGCTATACAAAAGTATTTGGAAGACCCGGTTGCTGAAGAGATCTTAAAAGGTGAAGTAACCGAAGGGGGAACAATTTTGGCCGACTATGAGGCGGGCGAATCGCTGACCATTAAAGTAAAGAAGGCAAAGGCCTCGCCAAAAGAGAAGAAAAGCGAGTAAGAATTGCCGTTGAAGTGTTGAAAACAAAAAAGTCTTGCGCTCGGATTGTTTTTGACTTGCCTGTTTGCCGAGGAGGATTATTGCATTTTTTAAATCCTTTAATAAATCATTCGCTGCCGCGAAGATGACTCTTACAACCGCTTTTGGTGAAGTGCCTTTCTCGCCTGCATCCATGCTCACGCTTTGCATTTATGATTTAAAAACCTAACAATAAAAAGTAATCACAGAGAACATCGGCCCCGAGTCTACACAAAATATTAACCAAAAATTCCATCACTCGCTTGGCAATGAATGACAAAGACGATAAGTTGGCGATGGGTGTGGCCGAGTAATATTACTTCTCCCCAAACGCGCCTTTAGCAACATAGAGTTTCTTAATATCCAACTGCAATAACCCTTCTTGCACGCCCGGGTCTGCTTCAAAAACCGAGGGTTGCACATCACCCTTCATAATTAACACCCCACCTTCGGTGTCACCAAAAATCCCTTCACCCACCACGTTACCCGTCTTGTTCAACTGCTTCAAATAGTTATCGTGTTTCAAAAAAAATTCGGGCAGTTCTTGTATGTTAAATTTAGCAATGTTGGGCGTAAATCGAACGAAAGAATAGGTTACCATTTCGTACGGCTCGCGCACCAACGCTACCTTACCGATGCGCACATAAAAAGGTTGTATTTCAATTCTCCAACGCTCTGCCTTTATACCTGGATCCGAGGCTAACCATTTTATTACTTCATCAACGGAAGCAGAATTGAAAATAAAGATCCCGCCTCCACCGTCAAACGGCCCAGCTACAACTAACTTCCCTTCTTTTACTAATTGATTGATGTTGGCTATGTGGCCTTCCATGATTTTATCCAATTGCTCTTTTGGCATCTCTGATTTGTCAGTTCGTTTGTGTAAAAAAACGAATATGCGATTGTATTGTGCATTTGCGTTAATTTCTATGAAGGCGCAAAGAAGAAAGCAGAATAAAATCTTAAGTCTTAAATCACGAATCATAAATCCTTTTCTGGTTTGAATCTACCAATAATGTATACGCCAAGCAAAATCATTATCGTGCCAATGATTTGCTCGATGGAAAAAGACTCTCCCAATAAAAAGTAAGCAAGTGCCAGCGTAGATACTGGCCCCACGCTTCCGACAATAGCTGTGTTACCCGAACCAATTCGCTTGATACCCTCTGCCATCAGATAAGAAGGCAGTACGGTAGCAAAAATGGCCATCAAAAAACCATATACGTAAGTACCGGTCGATAAATTTAGAAGGGAAACATTCGATGTAATAAAAAAATGCAGCAGCACCGCAATCGATGCAAAGACCATGGCATAGCTATTGAATTTTGCCGGGCCTACAACGGGTATCAATCGGCCGCTACCCACAATATATGTTGCATAGGTAATGGCACAACAGAAAACTAAAAGCGATCCAAAATAGAAATCATTTGTCTGAACTAATCTACTATCGACTTCTCCAACAAACGCAATCACCAAACCGATGTAGGTAATGCCGATAGCCAACATTTGTGTCGGTTGTATTTTTTGCTTGAAGTAATTACTTCAAGCAAAAAATACAACCGACACA
>JBJTHA010000303.1:0-5286 GCA_046094265.1 Cytophagales bacterium | reverse complement strand
TCTTCCCATTGATTCTCATACTTGATTTCAGGCGCGAGTTCTTTCAACTTATCATTTAAACTCAACTTACCCTGCTCTATCAATTGCAACGCACTCACTGCCACCACACTTTTTGTAATGGAGCCCAACCTAAACATGGTTTGATCCGTTACCGGTTTTTTTGACTGGAGATTTGTTACGCCCACGTTGCGTTTGAAAAGAACACTGTCACGGGTGAACACCAGTACTTGTGCGCCAACCAGATGATTTTTTTTGGCAATCGAGTCGATTTTGATGTTGAGCGAATCAAACCGAACGGGGTGACGTTGCGCCATCACCTCATGCACAAAAGTCAACATGAAAAACAAAAAGCCGACTGTTTTGAACAAAGTTGATTTCATAAGTTGGGGATGAAAGGTTTTGACAAAAGGTACAAAATCAAAAGCGACTGTGGCCTAAAACCAATGAAAGCTACCAATTATTTTGAATAATTCGCAACCCTCCCAATTGACCCGTAACCACCACTTTTTCAAACATAAATTTGTATCTTCGCGCCCTAAATAAAATCAGTATGCCGGGTACCGAATTATTTGGAATAGAAGAAAAAAAAGAAATCAACGATGTACTGGAGACAGGCATCTTGTTTCGTTATAACCACGATGCGCAGCGCAACAATATTTGGAAGGCACGCGAGTTTGAAGCAGAGGTAAGAAAGCTCACCGGTGCAAAGTTTGCCCATGCGGTATCCAGCGGCTCCACCGCAGTGTCTTGTGCGTTGGCCGCAGCGGGCGTAGGTGCTGGCGATGAGATGATCGTACCCCCCTTTACTTACATCGCTTCGGTAGAGGCAGTTTTGTTTTGCGGAGCACTGCCGGTGTTTGCCGAAATTGATGAGACGTTGTGTTTGAGCGCGGCCGGCATCAAAGCTGCCATTACACCTAAAACCAAAGCCGTGGTGCTCGTGCACATGTGCGGAGGCATGGCCCAGATGGATGAAATTTTGAAGGTGTGCAAAGAGCACAACCTCACCCTGGTAGAAGATGCTGGTCAAGCGTTTGGTGCTTCTTACCAAGGCACTTCCGTGGGATTGTTCGGGAAAACCGGCTGCTATTCGTTCGACTTTTTTAAGATTGCGACCGCGGGCGAAGGGGGCGTGATGGTGACAAATGATGAACAGTGCTACAAGTATGCTGACAGCTACAGCGACCATGGCCACGACCATGTCGGCAACAATCGTGGCATGGAAAATCACCCGGTGTTGGGATTCAACTATCGCATTGGCGAAATCAATGCAGCCATTGGGTTAGCTCAAACACGCAAGGTTCCTTTCATCCGCGAAAAAAACAGAGAATACAAAAAGATATTAACAGATAAGTTGAGTAAAATCAACGGAATTGGCTTCAGCAAACTGGCTGATCCATCGGGCGATTCAGCCACCTTTTTGAATCTGTTGTTGCCAGATACAGAATCAGCCAAACGTGTGGTGGAAGAATTCAACAAATCAGGCGTGAGCGGATTTAATTATTGGTTTACGAATATGTACCACTTCATCAACCAGTGGAACCACTTGAAAGATTTGAAGTCATCGGCCAAACTGCCAATACATTTATTAGGCGCACCACAAGATTACAACAACCTACACTTGCCAAAATCGCAAGAAACCGTAGGCCGCTTGATTTCATTTGGCATCCGGTGCACGTGGAAAGAAGAGGAGGTGAAGGCATTGGCCGAAAAAATTTCGGGATGTGTTGAGAAGGCGCTCAATCCCGTTCATGCATAAAGAATTTCTGGTATGACGATACACAAAAACTTCAAGGGGATAGAAAAAACCGTTTTTGGCAGAGGGAGCTTTAATCAACTAGGTGAAATTGTTGAAGCCCAGCGCCACCAAAACGACCAATTCATGCTGTACCTGGTGGACAATTATTTTAAAGGAAAAGACTTGGCCCGGCAAATACCTGCGCAACCAGGCGATATGGTAATGTACATTGACGTGGACAAGCACGAACCCACCACGCAGCAAATCGACATGATCCGCGATTCGGTAAAGGCTACCCGAGGCATACCAGCAGCAGCCATCGGCATTGGTGGCGGGTCGATTTTAGATATTGCAAAGGCCGTTTCGTTGATGTTCACTAACGAAGGATCTTCTCAGCTATACCAAGGATTGAACCTCATTAAAAAGCCGGGCATTTACCACATTGGCGTACCCACCATTTCTGGCACGGGTGCCGAAGTATCGATGACGGCAGTTTTGACCGGCCCTGAAAAAAAATTAGGATTGAAGTGCGAGTGGACCGTATTCAACCAAGTGGTGCTGGATCCAGATTTGATCGCAAGCGTGCCACGCAACTGGTGGTTTTACACGGGCATGGACACCTACATCCATTGTATCGAATCTGAAAATGGAATACTGAACAACGCGTACAGCCACGCTTTTGCAGAGCAAGCGCTAAAGCTGTGTCGTGAAATTTACATTGGAAAAGATAGCGGACAAACCGCAGCCAACGATGACAAGTTGATGATAGCTTCTTTGATGGGCGGCTTAAGCCTGACCTATTCTGAAGTTGGTGTTTGCCACGCACTTTCGTACGGCCTATCAAAAATATTGGGCACCCGCCATTGCTATGCAAACTGTTTAGCCTTTAATCACCTCGAAGACTTTTACCCTGAAGGCGTAAAGGAATTCAAGACGATGATTAAGCAACACAACATCGATCTACCGCAGGGGCTATCCAAAGATTGGACAGATGAGCAGGTTACCGCCATGGCGAAAGTTTCTTACAACTTGAGCCACATGTGGAACCATGCCATTGGCTCGGATTGGAAAGACAAAATTAATATCGATAAGATTAAAGAATTGTTTTCTAGGCTGTAGGTCATTTCAGATTACGAATGACAGGTCAAACCTTATAGTGACTCTGTTTGCGTATTTTTCCATTAGTTAGGAGTTGAAATTTTGATTTCACCTCTTCCTAAAGGGCATGAGTTTTTCAAAACTTCATCGTAAATACAGTCTTAACACCCAGCTCAGATTCTACACTCAACGAGCCATTGTGCATTTGCATAATTTGCCTTGAAAGCGCAAGGCCAATCCCTGAGCCTGTTTTTTTGGTGGTGAAGAATGGAACGAAGATACGGTTGATCGCTTCGGGTATGATTCCGGGGCCGTTGTCTATGATTTCAATGATGGGGCTGTTGTCTACCATTCGTGCGACTACTTTCACTTGCGGGCTTTCGGTATTCGCCAGTGCCTCTACCGCGTTTTTCACTAAATTGATCAGTACCTGCCCAATCATCTCTTCGTCTGCTTGCACGGTAATAAACTCTGATTGGCAATGGGTCGTCAATTGAATATTGGTCTTTTTGATTTCTGTGCGCATCAGGTTTGCCACTTTGTCTACCATTGTCTTCAATGAAATACTTTTCACCTTAGGCTGTGGCAGCGAAGTATATTCGCGGTAAGCATCAATAAATTGTATTAAACCCTTGCTGCGGTTTTCAATCGTGCTAAGCCCTTCGCGCAAATCTTCAGCGCCCTCATTTTTCAATTCGTAATGGTCATCTTTTTTTGTCAGATCTTGATCTAAAATTTCTCGTAAGGTTGAGGTAAGTGAAGAAATGGGGGTGATGGAGTTCATGATTTCGTGACGCAGTACGCGTGTAAGGTTCTGCCAAGCTTCTAATTCTTGGCGTTGCAATTCTGTTTGAATGTTTTGCAACGTCACCAGTTTAATGGTATTGCCGCGCACGCGCAGTTCCGTTGCCTGAATGGTAAGTAAATACTCGCTGCCCGATTTGTACAGCGAACTTTTCCCTGGTTGTAACTCCTTCAGGATTTCATAAAGCTTCGAATTTTTTTCCTCTAGCTCTGCGATGTTTTTCAGGTTTGTGAACCCAATAAATCGTTTGGCGTTGGTATTCATTAACTCAACTTTGCCATTGGCATCATACGAAAGGATACCCGTGCGTACTTGTTGCACAATCGTATTGAGGTATTGCCAGTTTTCCTCTTTTTCGGACCGCGCCTTGCGGAAGGCTTCCAGCACTTCATTGAATGCTGTGTTCAGATCGCGGAAGCTGGCACCTAACTTGTTGTCGTGCGCAAAACCAGAGATGAAATCAGAATATTTCACTGACTCCAAAAAGCGGGTCAGCTTGCGATTGGTTTGCGAAGTAAAACGATACAGCTCTAACAATTGACCAATGATGATGAGCACCATCAGACTTGCGGCAAAAACCATATTCGGTCGCGCGAACATGAACACAGCCAACGCCACAGTGCTACCCAGCAACATCACCCTAAACGCCACCCGAAAACGAAAGTCTTTAAACATTAGGCCGGTTTGAAAATTTGAAAATGGATTAATTTGAAAATTGCTTCAAGATATAAAATAAGCGGTTGGTTTAGCTACGACTTCATTTGACAACGAAATCAAGGGAAATTACATTTTCAAATTCTCAAATTGATGAATTTTTAAATTGTTAAAGTCCGTGTTTTTCCAACCTCCGGTAAAGGGATGATCGTGTAAGGCCGAGTTCTGCCGCAGCTTGTGTTATGTTGCCGTTGTACTTTTTCAACACCTTGCGGATAAGCAGTTTTTCAACTTCGTCTAAGTTGTATTGATCCAACGCCACAGACGATTCGTTCTCTTTGGAATTGCTGACTACGTTGAAGTTGAAATCTTCAGGTTGCAGCACATTGCTGTTGCTTAATATGATGGCGCGCTCTAGCGCGTGTTGCAGTTCGCGTATGTTGCCCGGCCAAGGGTGTTTGCTCATCCGTGTCATAGCTGCATCGCTGATTTTTGAAACACTCTTTCCGTACTTAGTCGCATAGTGTTTTAAAAAATGATTGGCCAGTAACGGAATGTCTTCAATCCGATCGCGCAAAGCTGGAATTTGAATTTCGATGGTGTTGATGCGATACAACAAATCTTGTCGAAAGTGATTTTCTTTTACCATATCGTACAGCGGCATGTTGGTGGCACATATCAACCGCAGGTCGATAGGTGTTTCTTTGTTGCTGCCCACGCGGCTCACTTTTCTATTTTGAAGCACCGTTAATAGTTTAGCTTGCAGCGGCATCGACAGGTTGCCGATTTCGTCTAAAAATAAACTTCCTCCGTGTGCCAGTTCGAACCTGCCGGGGCGATCTTCCTTGGCATCGGTAAACGAGCCTTTCTTGTGCCCGAAAAGTTCCGTCTCAAATAGTGTTTCGGTAATAGACCCTAAATCAACACTTACAAATGACTCTGCTTTGCGCGCTGAGTTGGCGTGAATGGCGCGGGCAATTAGTTCTTTGCC
>JBJTHA010000302.1:0-3838 GCA_046094265.1 Cytophagales bacterium | reverse complement strand
CTACAAAAATGCTCAACTAAAGTATATTCCATTAGATGCAAACGGTGCGCAAAGTATTTTATACGATTCCATTTCAATCGTTCACGCTTTGTTTTATGCCGATGTACTACTAATTCTGGGTGTGGCGGGCGCTTGGTTACTTCCATTTGTCAGGTTTTTTACAAAAAAGAAAATAATCATTTCTATTGATGGTATTGAATGGAAGCGCAACAAATGGAAAGGGTTGGCCAAATGTTATTTGTGGTGGGTTGAGAAACTAGCCGTCAAGTATTCACATATCGATATTTCAGACAATGAATCCATACAAGACTATACGGCCCTGCGTTACGGCAGCTTAAGTAGGATTATTGAGTACGGAGCAGACCATACACGCAGCGTTCAGCCCACCCCAAGCGATAAACTTCTCTTCCCTTTTTTGAAAGTGCCGTACGCTATCAAGGTTTGCAGAATTGAACCGGAAAACAATGTTCACGAAGTACTGGAAGCATTTTCAGATTTATCGCTGCATACCTTGGTGATCATTGGAAATTGGAAGAAAAGTGATTATGGTGTAAGTCTTTTAAAAAAATACAAAAGTTACCCCAACCTATTTCTGTTAGACCCCATCTATGACCAACGGATGCTAGATGTGTTGAGGAGCAATGCCTTTGTGTACATTCATGGTCACTCTGCAGGAGGAACTAACCCCTCGTTGGTAGAAGCCATGTACTTGGAGTTGCCCATTATTTCATACAACGTTTCGTACAATAAAACCACCACTGAATCAAAAGCACTTTACTTCAATTCGGCTGAGGAATTAAAAGAAATCATTCGGTCAACCAATATCCATTGCCTTAAAGAAATAGCGTGCCGCATGAAAGAAATAGCCCGCAGAAGGTACACATGGAAAGTGGTAGCCTCCGGATACCAACGCATAATAAATGAGGTGCTGGCAAATTCAAAAAAGAAATCAGTTGTACCTAACGTCAGCCAATTGAATGCGAATGTCCTGCTGAAAAATTACGCCAGCCATTTAAAGTACAGCAATTTATTCTTTGAAAAAATATAAACATGCCGTATGCCTCCAAAAATTTTTGAAGAGATGGAAACCCTAGTTGCCCTTATCACTCCCGCTTGCGCATCGCTTATTTTTCTACTGGTGCTTACGCCACTCATTAGAAAGTTGGCGATAGTCATTCAATTGGTAGATAAACCAAATGCCAGAAAAGTTCATCATCAACCAACCCCTTTGGTGGGTGGAATATCCATTTTCGCAGCAACAACTTTTGCGCTATTGCTAAGCGATGTATTTTTAAAAGGGATAGGCACTTTTGTGCCTTTGCTCACAGGTTCGCTGGTGATGCTCGTTATGGGTGCGATAGACGATAAAATGAATATCAAACCAATTTACCGTTTGGGTATTCAACTAATTTGTGCGTACAGCATTGCAGCCGCTGGCATTCGGATACATTCATTTTATGGATTTTTTGGCGTCACGGAAATTCCAATTCTCTCGCAATACTTTATTACTATTGTAATCATTGCGGGCGTAGTAAACGCTTATAACTTAATGGATGGCATTGATGGCTTACTGGCTAGTTTGGCACTTGTTACGTTTCTACTATTTCCAGCTATTGCGTACCGTTTGCGTGCAAGTGAATTAACGGCAATGTATCTTGCCATTAGCTGTTCAATACTAGGTTTTTTGAGATTTAATTTCAGCAAGAAAAATAAAATATTCTTGGGCGATGCGGGTTCATTGTTACTCGGATTTATTTTAGTGGTTAGTGGCATCTACTTATTGAATTTATCTTACCAAACAGAAAAAACAAATAACCCACAAATTCTTGTCTTGGTCGTTGGCGTATTCCTAGTACCAGTGTTAGACTCACTGCGTGTTTACCGATCCCGCATCAAAAGAGGCACTTCTCCTTTCAAAGCAGACAAAACACATCTTCATCACTTGTTTCTTTTCATTGGTGCCAGTCATAAAAAAACCACTCTCGTTATTTCAACTGCATCGGTTTTAATAGCACTAGTCTCTGCCAGCCTGTGCAGCATTCTATCGGTTACTTGGGGTATAGTGATAGGTTCTCTTTTATTTGCCATTTTCTTTACGGTGCTTGTCATCAACCATTCCGTTATGGAATGGAGGAGAAAAGTAGAGCAACTGGAAAACAAAGCTTAAGATGGAATTGAAATCACTCTAACTTGCTGCATCCATAGCGTAGTTCGTATTTCAAACGGCTTTCGTATCAATTCAAATTACTGAGCAACTGCTGGTAAAACCAAATGGCCGTTTGATAACTCTCCAAACTCACGCGCTCGTCAATACCATGAAAACCAATAGGATCAACCATAGGGCTGAACTTGATAATATTTTTCGATACTTCGCCAAAGTGCCGTGAGTCGGTAGCGCCAATCATTAGGAAAGGTGCCGTTAACACGTTGGGGTAAGTTTGTTTGATGGTAACTTCCACTTTTTTGTAGCCAAATCCATCTACGGGCGAAACTGCTGAAGCTTCTGCAACCGCACCATTATCTAAGGGCGCGATTTTTACCCGATCATCATTAATAATCTTTCTTACTTTTTCTATCACTTCCTTCGAGAGGTCTCCGGGCAATAGCCGAAAGTTTACGATGCATTTTGCCTGCGTGGGCACGATGTTATCTTTGATACCGGCTTTCAAAATAGTAGGCACCATAGTGGTGCGCATCATGGCACTGCCGGGTCCTGATTTTTCGTAACTGCTCACGATCATCGGTTTGAATAACCATTGGTTGGCCATTGCCATGCGTTGTACAAACGGCATCTCGGGCCCAACATGTTCAAAGAAATTTTGTAACGGCTCCGAGAATTCCGCTTCGAAAGGTTGACTGCGCAACTGCACAATAGCCTTGGTGAGCACATCGATCGCTGTTTCTTTTTCGGGCATCGAGCTGTGCCCACCGGGTATTTCCACTGTTAGCTCTAAGGAGAGGTAGCCTTTTTCTGCTGTGCCCAATAAAGCAATTGGTTTTGCTAAACCGGGAACTTTCTCTTTGGTAATGATTCCGCCTTCATCCATCACCATCTCTGCTTTTATACCTCTTTGCTTTAATAAGTTTGCTGTGGCCAGGGCGCCACGGCCACCTACTTCCTCATCGTGGCCAAAAGCAAAGTAAACAGTGCGCAGCGGTTGAACGCCTTCGTTCAGCAGTTTTTCGACTGCTTCACAAATGGCAATCAAATTAATTTTATTGTCAGTAGTGCCACGGCCCCATATAAAACCATCCTTTACAGATCCCGCAAATGGGTCTACCGTCCACATTGATTTTGTGCTTTCTTCTATGGGTACCACATCCTGATGCGCCATCAGCACAATAGGCTTTAGCGTGGTGTCTTTTCCGTGCCACGTATATAATAAACTATAGTCAGCCACCACTTCGCGGCTAAGCTGGGAGTGCATTTTGGGATAAGTAGTTTCCAAAAATTTTCGGAACGCTAAAAATTGTGTTGAGTCAAATAAGGCTGCATCTCCATACGAAATGGTTTTGATAGCAATGGCCTGCTGAAAATGTTGCACTGAAGTTTCAGGCATGGCAGGCGCGGGAGGTGCGGCTACTTTTGTCTGGATGGATGTGAATTGAAATGTTTTAACAAGAACAATGCCTGCAACTAATAGAATAACTAGCAGCAGTAGGAGAAGGGATTTTTTTAACATGGTAAGGATTAGTAATTTTTATATCAGACTGAATTTTAGTTCACCTACGTGGATGGACGCGAAGTCTTGAAGTAAGTTAGGAGCAGCCATCACCATGAAAGTTGGAGAATTGAAGCTGAAAATACAAATATTGAAGAAAGATGATTCTTCAATTC
>JBJTHA010000301.1:0-2941 GCA_046094265.1 Cytophagales bacterium | reverse complement strand
ATACAATCCACTCGGTAGTCAGTGAGCCTTTCTGTTTTTTTATCAATCCTTCTTTTTGGTATTTCGTAAGGCGGTAGTAATCTTTGATCACAATCCACACAAAAGTCATCAGGCCATAAAAGAACCAAGCATACAGGTGTTGGTATTTATGAATGGGTCGCCAAGTAGAATCGGGCGCCATTCTCAAAATGCCCCTCGGGCTAATGTCTTCGTCTACTTCGTGCACGTTGGTATAGGTGTGGTGAAGCACATTGTGTTGAATCCGCCAGTTGAAAGCATGTCCACCAATCACATTTAGTGATAATCCAAGAAAAGTATTGACCCATGATTTAGTGGAATAGGCTCCGTGGTTGGCATCGTGCATTACCGAAAGGCCAATGCCCGCTTTGCCAAAGCCCATCACCACACACAAAAGAGCAAGTGCCCATAAACTAGAGACACCACCGAAAAGCATTAAAAAATATGGAGCGAAATAAAGCGAGAACATGAAAATAGTTTTCACTACCATTTCTGCATTCGCTGTGCGCTGAATGTTATTTGTTTTAAAGTAGGCGTTTACACGCTGACTAAGGGTCGAAAAAAATTCTTGCTGGCCTGCAGCAAATCTCAAATTCATATTTATCATACGGGAGTGCTGAACGGTTAACACTGGAATCTACAGCACGAGACCAGCGCAGTGCTGTAAAGGTATCGAATACGATTGAGAATAACGCCCGTTCGTGTAAAAGAAACTTGGATGTGGCCTATTTTGTGTTAAATGACCAATTGAACTTTAAACAATAAAAGAAGAACTTCTATAATTCCGCTAAAATTGTTTTGCCACCTTTTGTCACATCTCCGATTTTCACTTTTACGCGGGCATCCAACGGAAGAAAAATATCAACACGTGAACCGAATTTGATAAAGCCAAATTCATCGCCTTGCTGTAACGATTGGCCTTCTTTCACATACCATTTTATTCTGCGTGCCAGGGCTCCAGCAATTTGCCTGAATAGAATTTCGGTGCCATTCTGCATTTTAGTGGCCACGGTGGTGCGCTCATTTTCAGTACTTGATTTAGGATGCCACGCCACCAGGTATTTGCCTGGATGATATTTGAAATAAGAGATGGTGCCACCCACAGGCATGCGGTTAACGTGCACATTGATGGGTGACATAAAAATGGAAATCTGTTTGCGCTTGGATTTGAGGTACTCGGGTTCGTCAGCCTCCTCTATCACCACAACCTTACCATCTGCCGGTGCAATCACGTGTTTTTCATTTTGGTTGATGGTAAATACCGGAGACCGAAAGAACTGCAAAATCAACAAGTAAAAAACAATGCTGATGCCAATGGAAATGTTTTGAATAGCGATGGCTTGTGGAAGGAAATAAGAAATAGCCCAATTAAGAGCAAACAAAACCACCAGCAAAACAAACAACAAAACACGGCCTTCACGGTGAATGATCATGGTCTGAAAATTTAAGTTGGCAAAGGTAATAGAATCATCGCGTTTTTCTATTTTTGCACGGTCGAAAGACAGAGGGGTGCCTACTCGCCACCTTGCAAAAGGGGCAGTAAACAAGGGCTGAGATCATACCCATAGAACCTGATGCCGGTAATGCGGACGAAGGGAGGCAAATAAACTTGTAAGTAACGTGCATTCCCCAGTGCACCTACGGGTTTAAAATTTTTAAAAAAACATGCTTAAAGTAAGGTTGGTAGCAGTGGCCATGGTGCTGTTGCTACAGGCGCACGCCCAACAGGTGTTGCGCGGCTCTGTGAAAGACGCAAAGAATGAACCGCTCATTGGTGCAACAGTGACATTAGTGAAAGCAGGAACCGTAACGGTTACCGATGCAAATGGAAACTTCAACTTTCCCTTTGCTAGCGAGGGCAACTATGAAGTAGAGGTGCGCTTCGTAGGGTTTCAGACAAAAAGAGCCGTATTATCAAACGGTGGCGAGAACACTGTTTCTCTGGAGGAAGCGGTAATCGTGACGGACGAAATATTGGTGACGGCCACACGAGCGTTGGAAAACAGCCCCACCACCTTTAACAACATCAACAAAGCCACGATTGAAAAACAAAACTTCGGACAAGACATCCCCTTTGTGCTGAATTGGACGCCATCTTTGGTGACTACTTCAGATGCTGGAGCGGGCGTGGGCTACACGGGCTTGCGCATCCGCGGAAGCGATGCCACACGCATCAATGTTACCATCAATGGCATTCCTTTGAATGATAGTGAAAGCCAAGGCGTCTTTTGGGTGAACACACCCGATCTGGCATCGTCTACACAAAGCATCCAGGTGCAGCGAGGCGTGGGGACATCGAGCAATGGTGCAGGTGCATTTGGTGCTTCGGTAAACATTCAAACCAACGTGCTCAATGAAAAACCGTATGCTGATATTGTGAACTCAGCAGGGTCGTTCAACACCTGGCGGCACACAGTAGCTTTTGGTTCGGGACTAATCAACGACCGCTTTGCGTTTGACGGTCGTCTTTCACAAATCACGTCAGACGGATTTATTGACAGGGGCGCGTCTGATTTAAAATCGTATTACTTAGCGGGCGGTTATTACGGTAAGAAAACATTGCTCAAAGCCATTGTATTTGGTGGCCGCGAGATCACTTATCAAAGCTGGAATGGGGTGCCGGAATCGCGACTAAAAAATGACCAAGCCGGAATGTTGGAGACGGCCTCTATCGAAGGATGGAATGCCGCACAAACTCAAAACCTGTTGAACTCGAATAGTCGCACATTCAATCTTTACACTTACCCCAATCAAGTTGATAACTATCGGCAAGATCATTACCAACTTCATTTTTCGCATCGCATCAACGCTGCGCTCACCGCAAATGCCGCGCTGCATTATACACGCGGTGGCGGATACTATGAAGAGTTTCGGTTGAACGACAAATATTCAAACTATGGATTAGATACGGTGAGAATTGGTG
>JBJTHA010000300.1:0-2694 GCA_046094265.1 Cytophagales bacterium | reverse complement strand
CTTTCATGCAAGAATGGGCTTCCCGCTTTGAAAGAGGTGCAGGTGGCTTGTTGTTGATGTTGATTGAAGTATCCTTGTTGGTTGCCATCCTTATGGGTTTAATTATGTTGGTTCAGGGTACAAGAAAAGTTGGGGTTGAATATGCTAAACAAATTGTAGGAAGCAGACAAATGGGTGGCGCGAGAAATTTCTTACCCTTGAAAGTAAACTCAGCAGGTGTAATGCCTATCATCTTTGCGCAAGCTTTGATGTTTTTGCCTCCCCTTGTAGCTCAAATTTGGCAAGACAGTGATGTGAGTGCGTATGTTGGATCTACTTTTGCTGACTTTACTTCCTGGCAGTACAATGCATTGTTCGCTACGCTTATTATTGTTTTTACATTTTTCTACACTGCGATAACTGTTCCATCCAACGATATTGCAGATAATTTAAAAAGAAATGGAGGTTTCATTCCCGGTGTTAAGCCCGGGAAGCAAACAGCTGAATTCATAGACAGTATTTTGTCAAAGATTACATTGCCAGGCGCTTTGTTGTTGGCGGCTGTTGCCATTCTTCCTGCATTTGCAGTGAAGGCTGGTATCACCCAAAACTTCGCCTACTTCTATGGTGGAACATCATTGCTCATTTTGGTGGGCGTGGTGTTAGACACGCTACAGCAGATAGAAAGCTATTTGTTGATGCGCCACTATGAAGGAATGATGAAGTCTGGCAGAGTAAAAGGACGTTCTCAGTTTGCTGCGGCTTGAGGTTGAATGGTTCATTACAAGACGGCAGAAGACATTCAGATTATTAAAGAGAGTGCCCAATTATTGGGCAAGGCTCATGCGGAAGTAGCCAAGGCAATAAAGCCGGGTGTGAAAACAAAAAAACTGGATGAAATTGCCGAGGAGTTTATTCGAGACAACAATGGCATTCCGTCTTTCAAGAATTACAATGGGTCGTTTCCCGCTTCTCTTTGTATTTCTGTTAACGATGTGGTGGTGCACGGTTTTCCGAGTGACTATGAGTTGAAAGAAGGTGATGTCGTATCCGTTGATTGCGGTGTAAAGTACAACGGCTTTCACAGTGATTCAGCGTATACCTATCCTTTAGAAGGTGCAAGTAAAGAAGTATTGGATCTTTTACACCGAACCTATGAGTCACTTTACCTTGGTATTGCACAAGCAAAAGTTGGTAATCGTATTGGCGACATTGGATACGCTGTTCAGACCTTTGTTGAAAAGTTTGGATACGGTGTGGTGCGGGAATTGGTAGGGCACGGGGTAGGCAAAAACCTACACGAAGACCCAGAAGTGCCCAACTATGGAAAGCGGGGCAAGGGACCCAAGATTATGCCGGGGATGGTTTTTGCCATCGAGCCAATGATCAACATGGGCACAAAAAAAGTATTGCAAGAAAAAGATGGGTGGACGATCCGCACACAAGATCACAAGCCATCTGCACACTTTGAGCATATGGTGGCGATTTATAAAGATAGAACCGAGATATTGACGACACACGAGTATTTAGAAGAGAGTTATAGTTATAAATGGCGAAACAAAAGTCGATAGAGCAAGATGGAACAATTTTAGAGGCGTTGTCCAACGCAATGTTCAAAGTGCAGTTGGAGAATGGCCACGAAGTATTGGCACATATATCAGGTAAAATGAGAATGAACTACATCCGCATTTTACCGGGCGACAAAGTGAAGTTAGAAATGTCTCCCTACGATTTAACAAAAGGGCGCATTACATTTAGATACAAGTAATACACAGTGATATGAAAGTAAGAGCATCGATAAAAAAGCGAAGCGCTGATTGTAAGATCATCAGACGCAAAGGAAAATTGTACGTCATCAATAAGAAGAACCCACGTTATAAACAAAGACAAGGATAATTATGGCACGTATCGCTGGTGTAGACATTCCGGATAACAAAAGAGGCGAAATTGCTCTTACTTACATTTTTGGCATTGGCCGAAGGTCAGCACAAAAAATTCTAGGTCAAGCAAAAATTAGCTTAGATAAGAAAGTAAAAGATTGGAACGATGAAGAATCGAATGCCGTTCGCGCTGTTATTGCCGAACAATTTCGCATTGAAGGTTCTTTGCGCTCTGAGGTGCAGTTAAGCATAAAGCGCTTGATGGACATTGGTTGTTACCGTGGATTGCGACACCGCAAGGGCTTGCCTGTGCGTGGTCAGAAGACAAAAAATAACTCTCGCACTCGCAAGGGCAAGCGTAAGACGGTTGCAAATAAAAAGAAAGCAGTTAAAGGTTAATCACTAATAAAATACTAATACTTTTCGTATGGCAGCACCTGCAGTTGAAAAGAAGAAAGACAAAAGCAAGAAGCGTGTGGTAAATGTGGAGGCGATCGGCCAAGCACATATTCATGCTACTTTCAACAATATTATTGTATCTATGACCAACAGTACCGGCCAAGTAATTTCTTGGTCTTCTGCGGGTAAGATGGGTTTCAAAGGGTCTAAGAAAAATACCCCTTACGCAGCGCAGGTTGCTGCACAGGAATGTGCTACTAAAGCTTTTGAATTAGGCTTGCGCAAAGTCGAGGTTTTTGTGAAAGGTCCAGGTGCTGGCCGCGAATCAGCAATTCGCAGCATTCAAGCGTGCGGAATTGAAGTAACTGTAATTCGCGACTTCACACCCATCCCGCACAACGGCTGTCGTCCTCCCAAAAAGAGAAGAGTATAGGAA
>JBJTHA010000299.1:0-7306 GCA_046094265.1 Cytophagales bacterium | reverse complement strand
GATACGAAATAGTATAGATTTGCCGACCACCGTGGCGGACGAGGAGCCAAGTTTGTATGCTTACCCCAACCCATCGAGTGGGCTCATCTTCGTAGAATTTGACAGGGGCGTGTCACCGGCACAAGGGGTGGTACTCACGGACGTTGTTGGGCGGCAGCAGCAAATACAAGTGGAAGCCACTGACCGGGGCTACGAGGTAAATGTGGGCGCTATCTCGCCCGGGCTCTACATTCTAAGTTTGGTGGACGCAAACAATCTAAAAATTGTATCATCACGGGTTTCGATAAAATAAAACGGAGTAACGGAGTTCTGTTAGGCTGTTTACTGTAATTCAGAAAACCACCTGCAAAGCAGGTGGTTATTTGATAGTTTTACACTTTATATCCTTTTTTTATCTCTTTTATGACAACGAAATGCGACATCGTTATTATTGGTGCAGGGCATAATGGATTGATAGCTGCTAACTATTTGGCAAAAGCAGGTAAAAAAGTTTTGGTACTTGAGGCGAATGACGAGATTGGAGGAGCCACCACCAGCGTTCGTGTTTTTCCCGATTTTGATGCGCGCCTTTCCCGCTACTCGTACCTCGTTTCGCTATTGCCTGATAAAATCGTGCGCGATCTAAAGCTCAACTTCAGAACGCTTTCGAGGCAGGTGGCCAGCTATACACCATTCTCTCTTAATGGCAAGGAGCAGGGTCTTCATATTTCAAGAGTATGGGATGAAAAAACCGAAAATTCTTTCAAAGCTCTACCCGATGGTGAACTTGAAATTAACGCCTGGCGCAAATTTTATGGTGACATAGAAGAATTTGCGCAGCGCATTGCTCCATCCATGCTTGCGCCATTGCCATCACGGTCTGAATTAAAAAAATTGGCCGGGTTTGAACACGTTTGGGATAGTCTGATGGAAAATCCGATTGGTGAGACAATCACTAATAAATTTAAAAATGATGTGGTGCGCGGGGTAGTGCTCACCGATGGGTTGATAGGTACGTTTACCTCTGCCTTCTCTAAGCAGGCCAACATTTGTTTTCTTTACCATCTCATCGGCAATGGTAATGGCGAATGGAAAGTGCCGCAGGGTGGAATGGGGGCACTTGTTAGTGAGCTGGAGCGAGCGGCAAATGCGGCAGGGGTTGCAATTCAGATCAACAGCCGTGTGACGAACATTGCCACAGACGCACAGGAAGTTTTTGTGTCGTTAGAAAATGGCAACAGCATATCCGCAAAATACTTACTATCGAACGCTGCACCACAAGTTTTGGCCAAGTTGCGAGGTAAAAATACAACACCGAGTTTGGATGGATGTCAGTTAAAAGTCAACATGCTGGTAAAGCAATTACCTCGGCTAAAGTCGGGCGCAGACCCAAGCGATGCCTTTTCCGGAACTTTTCATATTAACGAAGGTTTTCACCAATTAGAAACAGCCTATCAACAGGCAAAGGGGGGTAAAATACCCAGCAAATTACCACTTGAGATTTATTGTCACACACTCACTGACCCCACCATTTTAAGCGAGCATTTGCAACGTAAAGGATATCACACGCTTACACTTTTTGGGCTGCATACGCCAGCATCGCTTTTTGACGATGACCATGATGCGCAGCGTGACGCAGCCTTGCACAGTGCCATGCAATCGCTGAACCAGTACTTGGCAGATCCGATTGAATCTGTGTTGGCAACCACACAGAATGGCGAATGGGCAATTGAAGCCAAAACGCCTTTAGACATAGAAGCTGCAATAGGTCTGCCGCGTGGAAACATTTTTCATCGAGACTTGGCTTTTCCGTTCCGCGAAGACGATGAAGCCCCAAGCTGGGGTGTAGAAACAGACGATACCAGAATTTTTATTTGTGGGGCCGGGGCGAAGCGGGGCGGTGGGGTCAGCGGCATTCCTGGACACAACGCTGCAATGGCGGTGCTGGAAAAAGAGAATTAGTAAACCGCAACTTGCAGGGCAAAACTCTACATACCTTATTAACACTGCGCTACAAAACGGTCGTTTTATAGAATATTTTGAAAAAGTAATTGACCAGTTTACTCTTTCTTAAAAATAGCCCTGAACATGAAAAGAAGAGAATGGTGCAAAGAACTTTGGGATCAACCAAATTCAGTTGTTTTTCCCTTTCAAATCTCTAATTCGTAACCCGAGTGAATGAATACGTCACCCGCACATCGGTAAAATCTGCAACCTGCTTATGCGCACGCAGGTTTACGCCAACAGCCCAATTGGGTAAGAAGTAGTAATTCAAGCCCCAGCGGTGGTAAACCAAGTCATGGTTGTTTTGTCCCAGCCAATAAATGCCCAACTGCTGACTGAAAATAAATTTGCCCAGCAAAAACTCGTGTCCTGCCAAAAAGCCACCGCGGTATCCATTTGTGGTACTTCCGCTAGCGGAAAGGCGCTCCTGCATAAATTGATCGTGGTAGAATTCTGTGCCCACGGTCCACGCATGCAATCTGCTCACTTGCCAACTGGCGGTAAAGTTTGCACCCGAAATCGGGTAGTACTTGCGCTTGCCACTGAAGTCGCCACCCTTTACTACGCCCAGCAACACAATGTCCATCCGTCTTTGTTGAAACGACTGATTGTTTTCGCGCGTGCGTACAAACTTTTTTAATTCCAAATTCCTTGGAGAGAATTCAACCCCCAACCCCATGGTGGGCCAATTGATTCCTTTGTTCGGTTCGCGCAAGCCACCGTTGGATACGTGTTGGTATTCTGCATTTACATTCACCGCCCACGTAGGGGAGAACTGCCAGCGCAAGCCAACACCCAGTGCCAGGTAAGCACTCACGGGCAAGCTGTAAGAGTTGTTGGTCGGGTTTCTTATCGGGTGGTTGGGATTAGAAAGAAACGCAGCACCAATGGAAACCTTGGGATAAAAGCTAAGCCGATTTGTCATCATAAAGTGTGGCTCAAGTGAATAGGCAAGGTTCAACCCTCGGCCCAGCACACCGTTGTCAAAATCATAAAAACCCACCAGCAAACTATGCCTTGGAAAGCAGTTGTATTGGTCAAGAATCTGTTTGTCGGTGCGCTGCCAGTTGAGCGTGGCGGTAATGCCTCGCGGAAATGAGTTGGCAGTATTCTCAACGTCTTGCGAGTGCGCGAAAATGAATCCGTAATTCGCAAATAGCGAGTAACTAAATACCGATTTTGTATTGAGCGTGTCTTGCGCACGTGCGCAAACGGAGAACAATGTAAAGCAGACAAAAATCCTGAGAGGGTACATGTGGTGTTTCTTGGAAGCTAAAACCCAAAAATGCGGGCGGTTGTTTTAGAATCACCAAGCAACCTCTGTTTCGAACGAAGTGCCAGCCTTATTTCGAATAAATTTCTTTTCCTTTCTCGTCCCACTCTTTGCGTAAATAAGGCTTCGTTTCCTTGTCAAACGGTTCTTTGGCATAGGTGATGATGCGCTTGCGTTTGCCGTTGGGGTAGTTCTCAATCCAGTCGCCTACTTTTTCGTTGAAACGGTATTCCCCACGCACTGCTACTTGTCCGTTTTCGTGTAGTAAATAATAAAAACCTTCTTTCTCTCCGTACTCAACGGGTGTTATCTCTTTGATTTTCTTTCGCTCTGCGGGGTCGTAGTAGGTGATGAGTGTTTCTTTCGGCCAGCCTTTGTAATATTTCTCTTTGT
Organism: Cytophagales bacterium; assembly: GCA_046094265.1. Lineage (GTDB taxonomy): Bacteria > Bacteroidota > Bacteroidia > Cytophagales > Cyclobacteriaceae > ELB16-189. The sequence continues at coordinate 3,657 of JBJTHA010000299.1, read as the reverse complement.
CCTCCAGCAAATCTTGCCGATCGTAGCGCATCCACCGGCCATGTTTTGTTCCCTTGTAAAAAATGCCTTCTTCAATCAGCGCGGTGCCCACCATTCTTTTGTAAGGTCCGTGCAGCAGCACTCCTTTTTTGGGATCAAACTTTTCTGTTTTGCGCACTTCGCGCCTCGTAAAATCATACCAGTAAATATCGCGGGCAAATGTGTTGGCGGTCTCTGATTTTTTCAGCTTGTAAAACAACTCAAGCACCACACGGTCGCCATAGCCCTTGCGGGTAAAACCTTTTTTGGTTTTGATGCCGTAAAAAACTTTTGGTTTTGGTTTCTTCTTTTTGGTGACGATGGGTTCTTCAATCTGCTGGTATAAATCCAGCACCGTAAAAGGCTTGTCGGTGTCAAAGGTAAATTGGCCCTCCTCGCGTTTGGGTTCTGGCTTTTGCGCAAAAAGTGCGCTTGCACCGGTTAGCAATATTGCAACGGCAAAAAACTTCATCATTCTAGCAACGAAGTTAAGACAAAAATATTTTTGGAGAAGACTTCAAAACTGCTTGTACAACATTTTGGCGATTCTGTAAGGGCAGGGCGCTAGTTAAGGAGAGATAGCCACTAATCTTTAGGACTAAAATGTAAGAGAATCAACTCTCGTGTTATCCAAATAAAAAGAGGCTGTCTCAAAAGCGCAGCCTCTTCATTTTTTTCTTCGCTTTCAAATCAAAATCGAAGCTGGTTTTCAAAAAATTGACTTTTGAGAAAGCCTCTCTTTTAAGTGTATCTCATGCCTTCGCTATTCCCTCATCATAAACCATTGGGCCAGCACCTTCCAACTTACTTTGGTGCCCGTCATCAAAATACCCACGCGGTAGATGCGGCCGGCAATCCAAGTGGTGAAGATGAAGCCAACAACAAGCAACACCATCGACAGCGCTAACTGCCAAGTGGGCACATCAAATGCTATTCTGCCCACCATTGCTACTGGCGAGGTGAAAGGAATAATCGACAGCCAAAAACTCACCGGACCGTGCGGATCGCGCAGGATAAACATGAACAATCCAAAATACCCTATCAGCAACGGCAGCGTAATCGGAAACTGAAATTGCTGGGATTCTTGTATGGACTCAACTGAAGATCCAACAGCTGCAAATAAGGCCCCATACAATAAGTAACCCCCTAAGAAATAGAAAGCAAATACCAATGCAATCTTAGTGAACGGTATTTGGCTGGCATTGGCAAGTATTTCGTTCAACTCAGAACCTTGCGTCTTTTGCATGGCTTCTTTCACTTCATCATCGTTAATATTCTTAGTGACTTCTTCCATCGCCTGCTTTTGCGGCATCTTTACCCCAAAATAGCCCAGCACGCCAGTCGAAAGAACTGAGATCAAAATCATCCAAATCACAAATTGAAGTAAACCAACAGAGGCTATGCCGATGATTTTTCCGAGCATCAATTGAAATGGCTTTACTGATGAAACGATCACTTCAACAATTTTAGAAGTCTTCTCGTCAATGACGCCTTGCATGATTTGGATTCCATAGATTAAGACAAACATGTAAATCAAAATGCCGAGCAAGAAACCAAGCCCATACAATAATCCTGAATTAGACGACTTCTCCTCACCGCTTTCAGATATGTTGATTTGTTTCAGCGAAATGTTTGTTTTCAGATTTTTGAGCGTCTCTTTATCAATTTTGTATTCTTCCAACTTCAAATCACGAACACGGTCTTCCAAAATTGACTCAAGCCCTCCTACTTTCTCGATACTCGGATTTTCTTTGGTATAAATAACCATGCCCTTGGGGCTATTGATATCAAACGGAGGGATATAAAGCAACGCAAAATCTTTTGTTTCGCTGTAGGCTTTTTTGGCCTGCTCAAGCGGCAGTTGCAATTTGGTAAAGTTGTATTTGCGCGTATTCTCAAAAACAAATTTGCCGCTTTCGTCCACTACTTGCACGTTGTCAGCTTTTGCTGAATCAGCTTCTTTCTTCATTATGTATACTAACACACCAATGATGGCCGGAAAAATCAGCGGCACCAAAATGGTAGTAATCAAAAACGATTTCTTTTGTACGCGGTTCAAAAACTCGCGCTGGATAATTAACCAAACTTTGTTCATAGGTAGAAAATTGGGTGGGTGGTTAAACTTCTTGTAGGTGTTTTTTCAAGGCTTCATCGCCTTCGCCTTTTACCAAGCCAATGAATATATCGGCCATGGTGGGCAACTTCTCTTGAAAGCTGTACACTTCGGTAATGTCAATCAAATCACGGATTACCTGATTGCCGTTGATACCCTCCACAGCTTGCAATGTGGTAGTGTATAGGTCGCCCTCTATTTTGCTTTGCTGCTTTACCGTGTATTTACCGGCCGGCAATGTAAATCCATTTCCGCGGTGCTCCACCACAAACGTATTGCTGCGAAACTGTTCCTTCACCTGCTTTTTAGGTCCCTCCAAAATCTTTTTTGACTTGTTAATCAGCGCGATGTGGTCGCACAGCGATTCCACGGTTTCCATGCGGTGGGTAGAAAAGATAATGGTGCTTCCATTTTCTTTCAGTTCTAGTATCTTCTCGGTGATAAGTTGTGCGTTTACAGGGTCGAAACCAGAGAAAGGTTCATCCAGGATAATCAACTTGGGTTCGTGCAAAACAGTGCTGATAAACTGCACTTTTTGTGCCATGCCCTTGCTCAGGTCTTCTACTTTCTTATGCCACCAATCTTTAATCTCAAACTTCTCGAACCAAACTTTGATTTTGGCGAGCGCATCCTGCCGGCTGAGACCCTTGAGTTGTGCCAAGTACAAAAGCTGGTCGCCCACTTTCATTTTCTTGTATAGCCCGCGCTCTTCAGGCAAGTAGCCGATGATTTCAATATGCTGCGGTTTCAGTTTCTCTCCGAATACCAAAATCTCTCCACCATCTGCATTAATAATTTGGTTGATGATGCGGATGAGGGTTGTTTTGCCGGCACCGTTGGGGCCAAGCAATCCAAAAATGGTTTTTTCGGGGATGTTGACACTGACATTGTCGAGTGCCTTGTGTTGTGAGTACTGCTTACTCACATCTTTTACTAACAGTGCTTCCACGGGTAAATGTTTGGGTTTATAGGTGTCAAAAATAAGAAGGGAATTACAAAACGAAGGAAATATTTTGGGAACATGAGCCCAACGGGCGAAGCTGTCAGCTATTGCCCTTCTTTGAACACAATCTTGCCCATGGAGACATCCAAATCAAAGGCAAGTGCATCTTTTGGATTTTTAGCGTAGGCGGCATTGGCAAACTTGTTTTCGCCAACCTTCTTCAAACCTTTACAGAGATTGATGCTGCACAACCAAGATTCGTTGATGGTGACCACTACCGGTGTTTCTTCGTTGGGCAGCTGGATAGTGAGGTTACCTGCGCCAACACTGCCTACCACACGCTGGGTATTAGCTGGCTTTAGTCCAAAATCCAACAGCATATTGCCGAAGCCAACATCGGCCATCACCACCTTGGCCCGCGACAGGTTGAGTTGCTTTGCATTGACACTACCCATATCCACCTTCACATAAAAAGTGTCCATCGATACCTTATTTTCTAAACCTGACGCATAGTTGATGTTCACATCTGCACTTGCCGTTTTTATCTTCAGTTTTTGCACACTCAACCCAGATAGGTCTATGT
>JBJTHA010000298.1:0-5599 GCA_046094265.1 Cytophagales bacterium | reverse complement strand
GCAGTGAACCCCACCAATGTAATGGGCTGTAGCAAACGAATTGCAGAGATATACGTGCAATCGCTCAACAACCATATCAACAGCACTGGCGGCAAAACATCATTTGTCACCACCCGTTTTGGAAATGTTTTGGGCTCCAACGGCTCGGTTATTCCACTATTTAAAAAGCAAATTCAATCGGGCGGGCCTGTAACAGTTACACACCCGGAAGTAACTCGTTATTTTATGACTATACCCGAGGCATGTCAGTTGGTATTGGAGGCGGGAATTATGGGTAAAGGAGGAGAGATTTTTATATTTGACATGGGCAGCGCAATTAAGATAGCTGACTTAGCCAAAAAAATGATTTACCTATCCGGCCTTGAACCCCATAAGGATATTGAAATTGTATATACAGGATTGCGCGAAGGCGAAAAGCTGTACGAAGAATTGCTTAATAGCTTCGAAAATACAGTTCCTACTCACCATAAGAAAATTATGATCGCCAAAGTGAGAGAACATGACTATGAAGAAATAAACCGTTTCGTAGATCTTTTTAACGACTTAGTGTATGATACCAATGAGCTGAAAATGGTTGCTTTGATGAAAGAGCTGGTACCTGAGTACAAAAGTAACTATTCTCGCTATGAAATTTTAGATAAGCGAAATAGTTGAAAATTTTTATCTTCTACGACTTCTCTTATATCTTACTGAGCTGCGTTTCCGTGCATAAGAATTTTTGCCAAATGTGGGTAAATAATATTCGAATTTTGCGTTTAATAACATGTAACTATCATCATTCTTTGGATTACCCCTTATTCCACCTGCCGTACCTTTTTCAGCAGTAGTTCTTTTGTCGGACAAGCGCTGGGCTACGAAATCGGTAAATGCTGCATCACCTTGATATGTAGTGCTTACGTCATCCAAATAATCAGTAAATAGTTTTCTCCATCCAATTTCAACCGCGAGGTCTAATTGCGGTGTGATTTTTACTTTACCGCCAAGGCCATAAGGTATCGCAAAAGTGACGTTACTGTAGCTAACGCCTTCGGTCTTCAAAGGCTGTAACGGAACCATTTGACCCGTAACGGGATCTTTCCCTTTCGGATTGAAATACAACAGCCCGACACCCATAAATCCGTAGGCATTAAAATTAGGCCTGCGATTGAAACGTCCAGAATAGGCAAATAAATTCACCATTCCTACCGCACTAATTTCGAAATTACTCGATTGAAATGATAACCCTCTTTGAATTCGGCCAGATTCCGGAGTGGCTTTTGCATCATCCCCCTCTAGCATAAACCAATTAAGTTCTATTCTGCTGGAAATTCTGCTGCTTAAATGATACTGTAGCCCGACATTTAGGTTGAGATTAGCCTTTAAATAGTCCCCTGGATTGGCGAGTTCCCCATAATATGTTGATACGCCTGTGCCACCCGTTAAGACTAATGAACGTTGTCCGCGCACAGCATAGAAACTTTGCGCAAAAGTGATCATAGTCATTAATAACAGCGAAAAAGTGAGGGTGATTTTTTTCATAAAAACATAAATTAAGTGGCAATTTAGTACAAAAAGCAGTAATATAAAAACAAGCAATTATTTTAATGTCATTTTAATACGTCTGTAATTTTTTGTGCAGCTTCCTTCAACTGGATAGCCGAAAACACCTTCAACCCTGATTCGCGGATGATTTTCGCGCCTTCTTCTGCGTTAGTACCCTGAAGACGCACAATTATTGGAACCGGAATATTACCGACTTTTTTATAAGCTTCCACTACACCGTTGGCCACGCGGTCGCAGCGCACAATACCACCGAATATGTTAATCAAAATAGCCTTCACATTTGGGTCCTTCAAAATGATGCGAAAACCAGCCTCAACTGTTTCGGCATTAGCACCACCCCCTACATCAAGAAAATTGGCAGGTTCGCCCCCAGATAGTTTAATGATATCCATAGTGGCCATGGCCAAGCCTGCACCATTCACCATACAGCCAACATTTCCATCCAATTTTACATAATTTAAACCCGATTTTCCTGCTTCTACTTCCAACGGATCTTCCTCACTGATGTCGCGCAGTTCTTCTAAATCTTTGTGCCGAAATAATGCATTATCATCCAGATTTACCTTACCATCCACAGCCAAAATTTTACTGTCAGAAGTTTTTAGTACCGGGTTGATTTCAAACATTGATGCGTCTAATCCGATGTAGGCATTGTACAGAGACGTTACAAACTTCACCATTTCCTTAAAGGCGTTGCCCTCCAGTCCAAGCGCAAATGCAACTTTTCTTGCTTGAAAAGGTTGCAACCCAATCGTGGGGTCAACCCACTCTTTTACAATCTTCTCAGGGTGCGTTTCGGCCACCTCTTCGATGTTCATACCTCCTTCGGTAGACGCCATGATGACCGGCTTGCTGGTGGAGCGATCGAGCAATATGCTCATATAATATTCTTTTGGTTCAGCCTCACCCGGGTAGTAAACATCTTCGGCTATGAGCACCTTATTGACTCTTTTGCCGCTCGGCCCGGTTTGAATGGTGACGAGTGTTCCACCTAAGATCGCCTTTGACTTCTCAAATACCTCGTCCACGCTTTTTGCTAAAACAACACCTCGTGAGCCTGTCTCTTTCACTGTACCTTTACCTCGACCGCCTGCATGTATCTGCGATTTAACTACAAACCATTTAGACCCCGTTTCTGCGGCTAGTTCTTTGGCTGCCGCTACAGCCTTATCGGGCGTATCGGCCACAATGCCGCGTTGCACGGCCACGCCAAATTTTTTTAAGATATCTTTCGCTTGGTACTCGTGAATATTCATGGACAAGAATGGTTTAAAATTTTGGAAGCAAGCTAGTTTTTTTAAACCTTTATTTCAAGAAATAAAAAATTCATGCTGAAAGGAACTGGGTTAAGGAAGTCGTACGGTGAACTCACCGTATTGAAGGGAGTGGACATAGAAATTAAAAAGGGTGAAGTCGTAAGCATTGTCGGTGCCTCTGGAGCGGGCAAGAGCACTTTGCTTCATATTATAGGAACACTCGATGCACCAGATGCTGGGGCACTGGAAATCAACGGTAAGGTAATTTATGGCAACGGGCGCAACAACAACCTGGCAGCATTCCGAAACGAACATATCGGCTTTGTGTTTCAGTTTCACAACCTGCTGCCAGAGTTTACGGCTGTTGAAAACGTGATGATACCCGGACTGATTGCGAAAACAAATGCGAGAGAGCTACGTACCCGTGCGCTTGCATTAGTCCGGACGTTGGGATTGCAAGGCAGGGAAGATCACAAACCCGCAGAGATGTCGGGTGGTGAGCAACAGCGTGTGGCTGTGGCGCGGGCACTCATCAATTCGCCTTCGTTGATATTGGCAGATGAGCCAAGTGGTAACTTGGATTCGAAAAACGCAAAGGAACTACACGAGCTTTTTTTTAAACTGCGCGATGACTTTGGGCAAACCTTTGTGATCGTAACACATAACCAGGAGTTTGCCAACATGACTCACCGCAAGTTGGTGATGAAGGACGGTGTGATCGTGACTAATGGCGGTTGAGAGCCCAAGCCTGCAATTTTAAATTTCTGTTAAATTTGCATCCTGTTTGAAATTTAACCGCAGGGCGAATGAATCTACTGGACTTCGAAAAGCCGATTGCCGAACTGGAAAGCAAATTGGCAGATATGAAGCAACTCTCCGATGATAGTGATGACAGCGTAAAGAAAGCAATTGAGGCGTTGGAGCGAAAGATCACCGACCTTAAGAAAGAGACTTTTGATAACCTAACTGGGTGGCAAAGAGTTCAGTTGTCTCGCCATCCCGATCGACCATACACGCTTGATTACATCTACGAAATAACGAGCGACTTCATAGAGCTGCATGGCGATCGCAATGTAGCCGATGACAAGGCAATGGTAGGCGGACTAGGTACGATTGATGGTCAAACCTTTATGTTGATAGGCCAGCAGAAAGGAAGAAATACCAAGCAGCGCCAAATGCGCAACTTCGGTATGGCAAATCCAGAAGGATACCGAAAAGCGCTACGATTGATGAAAATTGCAGAGAAGTTTGATAAGCCAATCATCACGTTTATTGATACGCCTGGTGCCTTCCCAGGCCTCGAAGCTGAAGAGAGAGGGCAAGGCGAGGCCATTGCACGCAACCTGAAAGAGATGATGGTGTTGAAAGTGCCTGTGATTTGTTTGATTATAGGCGAAGGTGCATCCGGTGGTGCCCTGGGCATTGCAATAGGTGATCGCGTATTGATGCTTGAGAACACCTGGTATTCGGTGATTTCACCTGAATCTTGTTCTTCGATATTGTGGCGCAGTTGGGATTACAAAGAGCAAGCTGCCGAAGTTCTGAAGCTTACGGCCAAAGACATGCTGAAACACAAGCTCATCGATGGAATCGTGAAAGAACCACTGGGTGGAGCGCACACCGATTTAAAGGCTATGGCAGCAGAAGTGAGAAGAGTGATCTTAGAGAACTTCCAACAGCTGTCAAAACTATCAACGCAAGAACGCATTAATCAGCGCATTGATAAGTTCTGTTCGATGGGCTTGGTGAAGGAATAAAAATTTCAAATTTCTGATTTCAAATGCCCATCAATGGAGAGGCGGATGCTGCCCACGTAAAACTCTTTGATGCCACCACCATACAATATGGCCGCGCGCATGTACCCCAATGTAAAAAGTGCTGTGTGGGGGGTTCGTGATTGGGTTGAATTAGCCAAAGGGATTGAACTCAGTGAGATGAAGTTTAGCCATGAGAATGGTGAAGTACGCAGGTACATAATTGTTAAGAAGCATGTCGATATAAGACCTGACGCGGGGGGTAAAGAACTATTTGAAGATTTACCAGGTCATCGATTCAGTTGCTATGTCACCAATTTGGATTTACCCTTAGATCAAATCTGGAACGTCTATAATTCACGTGCTGATTGCGAAAACCGGATCAAGGAATTGAAGCAAGATTTTGGACTGGAAAACTTTTGTCTCCAAGATTTTTGGGCCACCGAAGCATCCTTTCGCTTCATCATGGTAGGCTATAATTTGATGAGCCTTTTCCGTCATTTCGCACTCAACCATCACAACAGGGCAACCCTTCAAACGTTAAAATCCTATTGCTTTGCATTAGGAGCTTGGACAGTAAACCATGCCAACAAAAAGGTACTAAAAATAGCTCTACACGTAAAAAAGAGACCTTGGTTGGACGGAATATTCGCCCAGATAGAGATACTAACAAAACCATTTCAGTATTCTAATGCATAATCCGGGTTAAAACTAGCAGCACACGTTGCGTTGTATACTCTACTGTGGTGCTTGGTTTATTTTACCGAAATCCGTGATGATAAAATTTTTAGATTGTTTGCGACCACCAAACTGAGAATATAAAGCCCGGGCGAGACAGCACCCACATTTACCTCGTAGCCCCGGTCAGTGGCTTCCACTTGTATTTGCTGCTGCCGCCCAACAACATCCGTGAGTACCACCCCTTGTGCCGGTGACACGCCCCTGTCAAATTCTACGAAGATGAGCCCACTCGATGGGTTGGGGTAAGCATACAAACTTGGCTCCTCGTCCGCCACGGTGGTCGGCAAATCTATACTATTTCGTATC
>JBJTHA010000297.1:0-14175 GCA_046094265.1 Cytophagales bacterium | reverse complement strand
ACGGTAACCACAAACCTGCTAAACAACTCATAACCCAAAATACCGTGTACTTCGGTGCCCATCGAGTTCTTTAACTCGAGGTAATCTTGGTCGAGCACCAGCATTGAATGACCCTGCCCGTGTACACCGGGCATATCGAAGGTAACGTTGTTGGTCAGGTAAGCATCTACCAGCTTTTGCCCGCCTGCACCTGAAATAGTGTATTTGCGGGAATACGACAGGTTCAAGATATCGCTGTAAATCTTTTCGGTTAAGATGGCTGTTCGCACACCGGTATCCACAATAAACTTTAGCGGCAGGGTATTGTTCAACACCATCGGCACCACAGCCAAGTTGTTATGAATTTCGATGGGGATTTCTACCCGATCAATATCTGGCGGCAATGAAAAGCCAAGTATCTGCTGTTGGCAGAAGGAGTCATTTAAAGCAAAAACAAATAAGACAACCAGTAGAGGTTTCCCCATTCGTATTAATTTAACTAAAGCTAACCAAAAAATTAGGATTCCAATCTGCTAACAGACCTTCTACAACGGATTTACACCAATTTGGATGAGGATATCTCGTGGTGTGGTGGCGACTTTTAGTTCGTTTAAACTTGCCTGCGGCAAAAATCCCATACGGGTCATTTGCTGCATTTGGGCGATAAGGGGATCAAAAAAAGAATCAATGTTAAGAATGCCGATGGTCGATTGAATCAAGCCAAGCTGCTTCCAAGTGAGTATTTCTGCTAATTCATCCAATGTACCCCACCCGCCAGGCATTGCGATAAACGCATGCGAAAGATCGGCCATGCGCTTTTTGCGTTCGTGCATAGATTCCACTACCTCTAACTGGGTAATGCCGTTGTGGGCTACTTCTCTGCGCACCAAAAAGTCTGGGATAACACCAATCACTTTGCCACCGTGGCTCATTGCAGAATCTGCCACCACACCCATAAGGCCAACATTGCCACCACCGTAAATAAGGGTTGAATTTGAATGCGCCAGAAGCAAGCCCAGTTCTTGTGCCGCCCGCGCGTAGATGTTTTGGATACCAATTGAGCTACCGCAAAAAACGCAGATGTTCATTCTGCCCTAGTGCTTTACATCGTGCTCATTATCGCTTACCTTGCTGTTGGGAAAAAGCCAAATAGAAACGATGGCTAACACAAAAAGAATTATTACCACACCAAAAACTGCCATAAATAAAAATGTTTGCGCTTCAAAAGTAATGCGATAACATTAATTATTTGCAAATTGAGAGTTAAATATTAACTAGAAGCAGATTTCAAACCAAAACCGTATGAAGCGAGTACTGATTATAACGGGGGTATTGCTAGTGGCTGTAATAGGCTTTATAGCTTATCTTGCACTCACCACAAAGTCGCATAGCCCAGAAGACAACGTTAATTTTATCCAAGGTGACTTAAAGGTTCATGTATTCTACAACCGCCCCTCTAAAAAAGGGCGAGTGATTTTTGCCAAAGATGGTTTGGTACCCTATGGCAAAGTATGGCGCACCGGAGCTAACGAAGCCTCCGTATTCGAAACAAATAAAGAGCTATCTATTGGCGGTAAAACACTTCCAGCAGGGGAGTACAGTTTGTGGACGATCCCCAACGAAACAACTTGGACGATCATTTTCAATAAGGAAATTCCCAGCTGGGGCGTAAGTTTTAATGGCCAAGCACAAAGAAACCCGGTCAATGATGTTCTTAAAGTTGAAAGTCCCGTGGTATTGCAAGAAAAAGAATTTGAGCAATTTACAATCAATGTTGAAAAGGTTGGTGAAGAAATGGAGTTACTTTTCATTTGGGACAAAACGTTAGTGGCAACACCGTTCTCACGAAAATAAGCTGACATACATATTTAGAACAACCAAGAAGTTACAACGATAGATTAGACGGAACTCAATGATTCAAGTAATACCATCCATCGCAATTAGAAAAGGTCGCGTAGTAAAAATGCGCAAAGGCGACCCCAACAGTGAAAAAGCCTACGATGAAAACCCTGTAGACCTCGCTAGGCGGTTTGAAGACCACGGCATTGAGATTTTGCATTTGGTTGATTTAGATGGAGCTGAAGCGGGTGCGCCACAAAACTTGCACGTGCTGCAACAAATAGCAGGGTATACCGACTTAAAACTCGACTTTACCGGTGGGATTTGCACCGATGGCGATATAGGTAATGCTTACAACTACGGTGCTGACTACATCACTGCCTCTAGCATTGCCATCACCAACCCGCAGTTGTTCGCCTCGTGGCTGGTGAGTTATGGGCGCGAGGTGATTACGCTGGGCGCTGATGTAACGGACATCCAATCGAAAAAAGTGGCTTTTCGCGGATGGCAAAACACTTCAAACCTGACACTTTTTGAGCACATCGAATTTTTTTACGACCGTGGATTGAAATACGCCAAATGCACAGACATCTCGCGTGATGGCGTGCTGGAAGGGCCTGCTTTTTCGTTTTACCAAGAAATCATTGACACCTTCCCCGATTTGAAAGTATTGGCGAGTGGTGGTGTGCGGGGAGTAGACGACATCAAACGCCTGAACGATATGGGCGTCTATTCCGTCATTTTTGGAAAAGCCTACTACGAAGGCATTCTCAAACTCGAAGACTTGGAGCAGTTTTTAGTGAAGCAAAGTTGAGAGACTAGCTCTCAACTTCGTGCTTGACACCTGCGGCATGCAGGGCACGTTGTGCTTGCAAATAGTGCCGCTCTTGATGTGCGGTGTAAAACAATAACACATCTCCTAGCTTTAGTCTAATCAGCTGCGTTAGCGAAATGGGTACGCGCACACCCCAATTGGCACTAGCACATTTGCGTAACAATTGTAAAAGCCGCTCTTGCTGATCGATGAACTCAGACACTACCAAATGACTTTCCAAAATCTTCACAGGCCGATGGTCCTTAGGCGACTTCATTTTGGAAACTTTTCCACCTGGTTGCGGCTTCATTAAATTAGTGAAGTAGTTGCCGAGCCAACCTGGTGAAAATTCGCGAATGGGGTCTATATCGGGCACAATCGACTTTTCAATTGCTGGTAGATAATATCGGCCGTAGCTATTCAAATGTTGTAGGGACTCATTGGCACTCCAAGCGTTGGGTGTTGGCCTGCGTGCAAACTGACTATGCGGCACCAACTGCCACTCGCTGATGGCGGTTTCCACCAACTTCTCTGTCTGTTCCAGTAATTCCGCCAGTATTTTTTGCTTTTCGATTTTCATTTCGATTCGTTTGCGGCAAGTGCGCGTTTTCGTGAATGAAAGAACACCAAAAGAATTGCTGTCAGGCACAACAACGTTTCGATGGTGAGCCATTGTGTTCCAAAGGCACCCAGTGCACCTTCGTTAAAGATCGTAATTACCCTTGAAACCGCATAAGAGCCCCACAACATTGCCGCAAAAATAAGTCCGCGTAAATGGTCTTTGATGAGGAGATACAACAGGGTAAGAAAAATGGTGAACCCCACACCTCCATAAATGCCCCGAATAGAACTGTACGCATCGTTGTTGGGCAGTTGAACGTGCACCAAGTCCATTACCTTTTGCGGATTGATGAATGCCATTAAACTAACAGCAACAATAGCAAAAGCAGAAAACCCCAGCAATACAACTGATGCCATGTTGAGAATTTGTTTTGTGTTCATATGATTTTTGTTTTTGTTGAGACAAAGGTGAGGCGCTTGTGTCACAAAAATCTTTGTGTAGATCAAGATTTAGATGCGTACGCTGCTTAGCAGCTTGCTAAAGGTTGCGGCATCAATACCCAAGTAAGAAGCTAGGTATTTGTGCGGTATCAATCGCAATACCTGCGGACTGCGGTTGAGTAACGTGGTAAACTTTTTCTCGGCAGAGAAAGTCTGTAATTCTACTTGGCGTTCTAGGGCTCCACGTAATGCAAAAGCGGTGGATTTAAAAATAAATCTCTCAAAGTTTTGGTGACGATTCATTAATGTTTGAACGCGCGCATAGCTTGTTTTTAAGAACTTGCTTTGTGTGAGAGTCTCGAAGAAATAGCGCGAGGGTGTTTGCGTCAAGAAAGAATCGGCCACCCCCGAAAAGGAGTGCGGGTAGGTGAAAACTAACGTGGCATCTTTGTCGGTATCGGTAACACAGTAGGCGCGTTGTACCCCTTGAGTGATGAAATAAAGGTGCTGCTCGGTTTCGCCTTGTGTGGTTAAAATGGTTTTTCGTTTGGCTTCGCCTGGTTCCCAAACCTGTGCAAAATCAATCCACTCAAGGTGGGTTAGCGGATGGAAGGTATTACAAAACTTTTGAAGATGAGTAAGGGACTCTGTTAACGACATCGGTTGTCAATTATCTACGATGTCGCCAATTTTGAATTTTTGGATGATGTAGTACAGGAAGTTAAAACCCAAGGCATCATCCTCATCTTTTTCGTTTTTGGCATCTTTGCCTTTGGGTTGTTTGCCGCCTCCGTCTTTGTTGACCAATGCAGAGGGCAGTACCACTTTCCCATCTGGTTCTGCCAGCAACGTTTTATCCTCTTCCAGTTTCAATTCTGGATGGCTCGCATTTAACTCCTTCAGCTCTTTCATTTCATCTGCCGACTCAGGGTGGTTCTCCTGCGCCTGCGCAGAAAGGGCAAATAATCCCGCGAAAGCGAAAAAAAAGACTACGAAAACCGAAAAATTCTGCTTCATTGTTTAATACGCTCAAACGAACAGTGCTACTTTTGAGTTTAGGAATGCTAAAGTATAAATTTTTTTGACATGATAACATGGGACGACTTTGCAAAAGTTGATTTTCGGGTAGGTACAATTACAAAAGCTGAACCTTTTGAGGGCGTAAAGAAGCCTGCTTTTAAGCTTTGGGTCAACTTAGGGCCGGAAATAGGGGTAAAAAAATCGAGCGCACAGATTACTCACCATTATACACCTGCGGAATTGGTGGGTAAAACCGTAGTCTGTGTCGTGAATTTCCCCCCCAAGCAGATCGCCACTTTCATTTCTGAGGTGCTGGTGACTGGCTTTCCGGATGAAAATGGCCAGGTGGTGCTGACAACAATAGACAAGCAAGTACCGAATGGGGCGCGACTGTTTTAATTTCAATTTTCTAAATTTGCTTCATGAAGACAATCAATGTATCGGCTTCGGAATTGGAACTGAATAAGTATGGCATTCGAAAAAATGAATTAAAGCTTTCCGAATTAGTGGAACTTATCAATCGCGAATTAATTCGTCAAACGTTAACAAAATCAATTGAGCTCGCTGAAAAATATAGCCTCTCTAACTTAACAATGGACGAGATATCAAAAGAGGTGAAGGCCACACGAAATGCAAAAAATAATCATTGATACCAACGTGCTGGTGTCAAGCCTAATTCAAAAGAGCTTTCCGCATCTTATTCTTAATCTTGTGATAGAACGTAAAGTAGAGGTTTGCTTGACTAACCAGCCGCTGGAGGAATAGATGGTTAATCTGCAACAAAGTTGCATTCATTTTAAGCCGTTAAATAAACTAGAAGTTACCGCAGATAAAGACGACAACAAATTGATGGAATTGGCAGAAGTATCAAGTGCTGATTTTTTGATTACCGGATACGTAAATGACTTACCATGTCGCAATTCAAAGAAACGAAAATTGTCACCCCTAAGGTGTGCTGGGAAAACTACAGACCAATGTCATGAACTTCTCTGAGCTTCCCTCAATCGCAGATGGTATAATTCTAAATCTTTCAGAAGATAGATCTGTACAAACTCTAATCACGGACAGTCGCAAGTCGGTGATTGCAGAAAGTTCAGTTTTTTTTGCCATTGTGGGCACACGGCATGACGGGCATGCGCACTTGCAGGAACTGTACGAAGCAGGATTACGGCAGTTTGTGGTGGAGGAGTCGATACAGTTGGAAAACTTTCAGTTTGCCAATATCTTACAAGTAGATTCAACGATCGAGGCGTTGCAAAAAATTGCTGCCCACCATCGCCAACATTTTTCTATACCGGTTATTGGTATTACCGGCAGCAACGCCAAAACTATTGTAAAGGAGTGGCTGTACCAACTGCTATCACCCGACCGGAGCATTGTGAAAAATCCAGGCAGTTACAATTCACAAATAGGTGTGCCGCTGTCCGTGTGGCAAATGCAAGCCCACCATGAACTGGGGATTTTCGAGGCGGGCATTTCCAAGCCACACGAAATGGCAAACCTCCAAGCCATTATTCAACCCACGTTAGGTGTTTTCACTAACATAGGTTCCGCACACGATGAAGGTTTTTCTTCTCGTTCAGAAAAAATTGCAGAAAAGCTACTGCTCTTTAAAGACGATTGCCCCATCGTTTATTGTATCGACCATGCCGGCATTCACGAGCAAATACGATTAAATAAACTTCCGAGTTTTACGTGGGGAGAACTGCCCCAAGCCGATGTGCAAGTCCGCCATGAAGGCCCAAGACTGAACATTTCTTTCAAGGGCGCAACCTTCGAACTTACATTACCTTTTGCTGATGCAGCATCAATCCAAAATGCCTTGCATTGCCTTGCAACAATGCTTTATCTGGGATATAGACACGAAGTGATCCAACAAAGGCTGGTGCTTTTGAAATCCGTGGCGATGCGATTGGAATTGAAGCAAGGTGTAAACCATTGTCAAGTTATTGACGACACCTATAACAATGATTTGGCTGGCCTCCGCATTAGTCTTGATTTTTTACGAGGGCAACAGAAAAAAAAGAAGATACTTATTCTCTCTGACATATTGCAGTCAGGATTGAATGACCTTGCGTTGGCTGAACAAACTGCTGCGTTGGTAAATGCATCCAACATTCAACAATTTATTGGGATTGGCCCGGTGCTTAAGGCACATGCCGATAAATTTAAAGTTGGATCGAAATTTTTTGAAACTACTGATCTGTTTTTGCAATCAAAGGCTTGGGAGGGCTTCCAAGGTGAGTTGATCTTAGTAAAGGGCGCGCGTTCTTTTCAGTTCGAAAAAATCGTTACAGTGCTCCAGCGAAAGATTCACGGCACGGTAATGGAAATTGATTTAAACAAGATGGTACACAATCTGAATTTTTTCAAATCGCTCCTAAAGCCTGGCGTTAAAATAATGGCAATGGTAAAAGCATTTGCCTATGGAAGTGGAAGCGAAGAAGTTGCCAACTTATTGCAATATCATCAAGTGGATTATTTGGGTGTAGCCTACGCTGATGAAGGCGTGGGACTGCGCAAAAGTAACATATCACTGCCGCTGATGGTAATGAACCCGGCCGAGGAAAGTTTTCATCACTTGCTGGAATATCAACTAGAACCCGTGATGTACAATTTGAAAATGCTTTCTTCTTTTGTGCAGTTTGTTGAGGCGCGGTCAGCCATCATTCATATTGAAGTAGACACAGGCATGCATCGCTTGGGTTTTGAGAATGAAGATGTGGGAGAGATTGTTTCAATGTTGCGTGATAAGCCAAATATCAAAATCGCTTCTGTTTTCTCCCATTTAGCCGGAGCCGATGAATCGCAGCATGATTCATTTTCTCAAAAGCAATTCAAAAACTATCAAAGGTTTTTCCAAACGCTCTCCTCTGGGCTTAATATTAATCCACTTAGGCACATCCTTAACTCACCGGGCATTCTGCGGTTGCCTGATTTTCAAATGGACATGGTACGCTTGGGCATTGGGCTGTATGGCATAAATCCTACCGAGCAATCTTTTGAACAACTGCGGTCGGTGGCCACCTTGAAAACTGTTATCTCGCAAATAAAAAATATTAACAAAGGTGAAACAATCGGCTACGGAAGAAAGGGCATGGCCAAAAGTGACATGCAACTGGCTACCATTGCCATCGGTTATGCAGATGGCTTTAGTCGTGGCTTTAGCAATGGGAAAGGAGTTGTGCTGGTACGCGGCCATCGTGCCCCCGTGGTTGGGAATGTGTGCATGGACATGACTATGGTTGACGTGACTGGCATGCACGCTGGCGAAGGTGATGAAGCGATTATTTTTGGTGAGGGCTTGCCCATTCAAGAAGTGGCGCAGCGGCTGGAAACCATACCTTATGAAATACTAACCAATACCAGCGAGCGGGTAAAGCGTGTGTTTTTTGCCGAGGGAATTTAGGCGGCTTTGCTGGTACACCATAAGTTTTACTGATCAAAGAAATCTATCTTGACCAGTCTTCATATCGAAAGAAGAAGCAAAAGAAATTGTACACAATCTCGTAAGCCGCCTTCGCGAATTGTGTGAAGAATATTACGCGACTGACCACGGGCGGAAATCCAAACAGGATGTTATCAGTTCGTTGTTCCATTTGGTTTATCAACTCTACCAACTTACGCCCTAGGAAATTTAGGTTGTGGAGCCAGCCAAGACTAAGGCCGAACACATCGCACATGCCGAACAAAAAGCCGAAGCCGATATTGCACTGATGGCCCCTTGGCCGCCCCACAAACCAATCGGTGATTTTGGGGTTAGGTAGTTTTAATCTCCACGATTTTTACGCAATGGAAGTTGCCCTCACATTTGCCATGCTGAGCTACAATTTTCTGGCTTGATTTTTTAAGCCAAACACAACTGATGCGAGTGGTATTTTTTCACCACCTTGCATAAGTTTTTTGCTATGAAAAATAAAAAAATCGCAATTATAGGCGGGGGCAATTTAGGCACTGCCATGGCCGAGGGTCTCTTTAAAAGCGGCTTCTCGCGGCCCGAAGATATTACGGTTACGCGCAGAACATTGTCACGCTTAACCGATTTGAAGGAAAAAGGCGTTAACGTGACGGATGACAATGACCTTGCAATTCGTTCGAGCGAGGTTATTATTGTTGCGCTCAAGCCATTCAATGTAAAGGAAGTTCTTACAAGTTTAAAAAACTCGTTCGATCCAAAAAAGCACCTCATTATTAGTGTGGTGACAGGCGTTTTTTTAAAAGACTTAGGGGATATTTTTGAGAGCGATTTCCCCATTTTCCGTGCCATGCCCAATACTGCTATTGCCATTCAAGAGTCAGTGACGTGTATTTGCCAGCGCGGAGCAACGGCCGAACAAACGAGTTATGTGAATGAACTTTTTAATCAGCTGGGCATCACCATCCCCATTGAAGAAAAATTAATGGATGCCGCTACGGTGCTGGGTGCTTGCGGCATTGCCTATGCGCTGCGTTTTATTCGTGCTGCCACGCAAGGCGGAATTGAAATTGGCTTTGATGCGAAAACGGCAAGTTTGATTACCGCGCAAACCGTAAAGGGTGCTGCGGAACTATTATTGAAAGGAACAAACCATCCCGAAGAAGAAATCGACAAAGTAACCACACCGAAAGGCTGTACGATTGTTGGGTTAAACGAGATGGAGCATCGCGGATTTAGTTCTTCGTTGATAAGGGGGATTGGGGCTTCGTTTAATAAAATCTCACAATGAAATGAGCAACTTCACCACGGCCAGCCGCATCATCATCACGTGCCCGAAAAGATTTTCACCATTCTTAGCGCAGGAAGTGGAGGAGCTTGGTTTTACTTTGGAGCGTAAGTTCATCACTGGTGTAGAACTGCAAGGCACGGTAAATGATTGTATTCGCCTCAACCTCAGCCTACGGTGCGCCAGCCAAGTTCTTTTTTCGTTAGATAAATTTACTGCCCGCGACCCAGAAGAAGTTTACAAAAAATTACTTCGCTATCCGTGGGAACGATGGCTGTCACCTCAAAGCTATTTTTCAATCACGAGCAACGTAGATCATTTTACGGTCAACAATGACATGTTTATCAATGTGAAGGTGAAGGATGCCATTGTGGATCAAATGCGAAGAGAAGCACTCGGCCGACCTGACTCCGGTTCTTCGCATGATAAAGCAGTATTTCATTTGTATTGGAAGGATGACAAAGCAGAAATATTTTTAGATACCTCCGGTCAAACTTTGGCCAAGCATGGCTATCGCAAAATTCCCGGTAAAGCGCCCATGCTGGAGGCATTAGCAGCAGCAACAATTTTTGGAACGAAGTGGGACAAGAAGATGCCTTTCGTCAACCCGATGTGTGGCTCTGGCACCTTGGCGATTGAAGCAGCATTAATGGCCGCTAACCGTGCCCCCGGCTTGTTTCGAAAAAACTACTCGTTCATGCATGTGCTGGGTTATGAAGACGAATTTTATCAGGCCGAGGTAAGAAAACTCCATGATCAAATCGTTACCAATCCTGACGTAAAAATTATTGCCACCGATATCAGCAAGGACGCTATTGAGATTTCAAAAGTCAATGCAGGCATTGCTGGGGTGGCGGAGTTAATTGACTTTCAGATTTGTGATTTTGAGGAAACAACAATTCCAGAACCACCGGGGGTCATTTATTTTAACCCTGAATACGGAGAACGCTTAGGTGAGACAACCGAATTGGAAGCTACTTACAAGCGCATCGGTGATTTTATGAAGAAGAAATGCCAAGGCTTCACCGGCTATATTTTTACAGGTAATCCAGATCTTGCCAAGAAGATTGGATTGAAGACGAGCAAGCGGCTGGAGTTCTACACCGCCCAATTAGAATGCAGACTGCTGGAGTACGAGGTGTATGCGGGAACCAAACGAGTAGAAAAGAAGTCGAACTAAACCAAGTGAACCCTACGCATTTTACGTCAATGCACAAACGCAAATATGCTGATACCAAATGGCCGTTTCTCTTGTCATAACCAGTTGTACCAAAATCAATAATACCATTTAAAGTCATCGGCATTTACTGCCACTGCGGCATTGCTATTATTTAGCACCCTTACATGGGTGATGTACACATCGCTGCTGCCGCCAGCCCTTATTGTTAGCGTGGTTTCTCCCACTTTTGTCCAGGTGGTTGCTGCATCATATTTTCTATATAATTCAATCACATTCCCTTTCTTGTAAACTCTATAGCTTACAGATGTTGTCGCACTAAAGGTTTCGAAAACAAGGTTGGTATTGGCAGACCGAATTACCGTTTGTTTTGTTCCGTCAACATTTTTTACAAAGCCAAACCAATAGCCACCAAAATTATCGCCAGTTGTCCAATCTTTTCCATTGGCAGTTGAATAATTTCCTCTGATATAACAGGCAGCAATTGCGAGACTATTTGCATCGGCACCCAGTGCATTTAGCTGAGACACATCTGTAAAAGTGAATTCATGGATCATGTTACCACTAATGGGAGCGTATGTTGCACTTTGTGGCAAATCTAAAAATCCTGAAAGTTTAGGACGTAATGTTGAGGTTGGAACATTATATACAATCTGATTGCTGGATATTATTGCGCTGTAAGCTGCGTCTGCATCTGCCGGGCTGTCTGTTCTGCCTGTTGTGTAAGTAAGTGGCGTATAAGAGCCCGTATTAAAATCTACAGTTAGCTTCAAAGCCGGATCTGAATTGAAGGTGAACCCACTGAGCGATACAGTGCCGCCAAGAGTTGTAACACTAACGTTGCCGGAAGCACCTGCGCCAACAACAGCCGTAATGCTGGTGGCAGAAACCACAGTAAAAGAAGTAGCCGGTATTCCTCCAAAACTCACCGCAGTTGTGCCTGTGAAATTTGTACCCGTTAGGGTAATAGTAGCACCAGCAGCCGCTGTGGTTGGTATAAAGGATGCAATTGTTGGCGCTGGTGTAGAAGGTAACGGATCATTTTTTTTATTGCAAGCGAAGAGAACAGCAACTAGGACTGAATAGACGGATAACGATTTAATTGTTTTCATTGGTTTTATTTTTAAAGAAATAATACGCATTAATTAGCTGTTCTTGCAGCCCTATATCCTAGTCCAAATAATCTTCTTGCCCCTGCAAAAGTGGCTACGTTTCTGGCACTTACCCTTAAATCTAATTCGTTGTTCCAAAAATCTCCTCCTCTAAAGCCCCAGCCACCATTAGCAACTTGTGCAGCGACTGTAAAGGTTAAAGGCCAACCAACAACATCGGCAGCACCACTAGCAGTCAACTCTCCGTTACCATTACTACCACTATAACTTCTGCCGTTGGCATTGCCAAGTGTGATGCACATTTCTACTACGTTGCCGCTTAAATCCTGAACTTTATAAAAACTCTCGCCTCTTGCTTCTCTCGTTGCCTTGGATTGATGGATACCTACTCTTACTGGCCCTTGAACAATTCCAACTCCTGGGTTTCCAAAACCGGAATAATGAGTGTTGGCGTCAGCAGGATTCGTTGTTTCTGTTCCGCTCCCGTCAACTCCAACGATACTTGAAAATGCTTTGATAAATGTACTTCCCCAACTATATTCATTTGCCACCGCAGCTTGATTTGAGCCTCTGTTGGCTTTTTCAAATTCTAGTTCTGTCATGGGTCTAAGAGCAGCCCAATCGCTAAAGGATGTTGCATCTTGCCATTGCATCCAGTTCATGGCTCGGGTGGGTGATGTGGTGGAATATTGCATACCTGTTTGAATATTAAAACGACACGGGTTACAGGCGGCAGCGTTATTTGCCATTTCTGTAGAATTTGTAATTAGATTTTGTGCAGCGGCAGCGGGCAAACTATTCAGGAAATCGCAGTATTGCCCCATCGTAATTTCATACTTCATTATCCAAAAAGCATTGTAACCTGTAGGATAATTCGCATTTAATGTACCAGTTGGATTATCCCAAGGGGAAGGACCTAAACCACCTCCAGGCAATGTAGCCTGGGTATTATCAGCCCATAAGTTTCCTTCAGAATTTCCAAAGCTAATAGCTGCATTTGTTACCAAAAAAGAACTGGAAGCATTGCCACCACCATGAAACCTACCGATGCTTGAGCCATCACCTAGATTAAAAGAACCAAGTGGAATATACACCATCTCTATTGAATACACTTGTACCTGAACGATTTCGTTATCCCCTACACCATCCGCATCATAGTTCCATTGCAATTGTACATCGTTACTTGCTATATCTCCATTGCCTGCATTTGTTCTGAAAAAATAAACACCCTTGCCATCACTTGCTGGCAATATAGTTGCAGCTGCTGCTTGCGTACCCGTTGAATGATTGTTAGCCACTGTGCTAAGGCTTCCATGTTTCCAATTATTGGTGCCCGTTTTATATTTTACAAAAAGCCAAACCCCATCGTAGTTTACTGCATCTCTCCAACTATTTTTCCAAGCAAGATTGAATTTTATTTTTTGAGTTTTCGAAGTACTATTTTTTTCTCCTAACGAGGTAGCACTTACCAATCCATATTGAGGATTGGATTGTGGATTTGCTACAGAAAAAACAAACCCGGCCAAAGAAGCAGATCCGCTAGATGTGGTTACACTTACGTTACCTGAAGTACCAGCGCCAACAACCGCAGTAATGGTTGTAGAATTAACTACCGTAAAAGATGTTGCTACAGTACCTCCAAAACTTACCGCTGTTGTTCCCGTGAAATTTGTACCAGTAATGGTAACTGTTGCTCCCTGGGCTGCAGTAGTTGGTGTAAACGAAGCTATAATTGGTACAGATGTTGACGGTGGAACGGGGTCGTTCTTTTTACA
This sequence comes from Cytophagales bacterium, assembly GCA_046094265.1. GTDB lineage: Bacteria > Bacteroidota > Bacteroidia > Cytophagales > Cyclobacteriaceae > ELB16-189. The sequence goes on along the minus strand of JBJTHA010000297.1, from coordinate 754 downwards.
GGATATCAACCCACCAAAAACAATGATTGTTATGCTAACCGATATAATATTTCTCATAAAATTAATTTTAGTATTAATGTTATTTTATGGCTTCTGATACAAGGTTCCATCGCTTTTATATTTTGCAACAAACCCATCATCCAACCCAGCTGAGGAAAGAATTAAAGTCATTGTTAGCGAAGGATCCCAGTCAACATTATCGCCATAAAACTTACCTGTGATTAGCAAATTGTTTTCGGAATCAATTTGAAGGCCAGCAGATATATTTAGTTCTCCCGTAAACCCTGCCGAACCAAAAGTATTGAGCCATTGTAGAGTGCCATTATTGCTCAATTTGCATAAAGCTACATCAGCGGCATTTGCTCCAGATTTGGCCTGAATGGATGCTCCATTGAGCGTTCCTGATCCGCTGTACCAGCCAGTTATATAAATATTTCCAGCATTATCAAACCCAACTCTATGCCCACCACTTTGCCCGCTATTAGAGGGTATGCTTAAAGCTAGTTTTGTGCTGCCCGTAGTATTTAGCCCTACCAAATACATATTGGTTGTTGCTCCTGCAATACTCGAAATAGTAGTACCTCCCATATTACTGGTTCCGGCAAATCTTCCTGTAAAGTGGGGTTCATTCGCAGCGTTCACTCTCATAGCACCCGGACTTAAAATATCATTGCCAACTCCGCCAAAAGTTTTTGCCCAATTATTAGTTCCATTGGCTTGTGTAAAGCTGGCTATAAAAATATCCGTATTGCCA
>JBJTHA010000296.1:0-8262 GCA_046094265.1 Cytophagales bacterium | reverse complement strand
AACTAATTTTTTTAATTTCTCCAAACTTTCTTGCCACCCTAAATAACACAATTCAGAGGGTATAACATCAGGTATTCCTTCTTGAGTTGCAATAAGTTCTGTACCACAAAAAACGCTTCTCAACGCAATGGTTGTTGTCATTTGTCCTGGCAAATTTGGGTCGTCAAATTCATCTGTATATTTCAGAACTTCATTCGGTTTAATTTCCAAATATTCACCACCAAATGAATGGGTTTTTCCAGTTCCAAAATTAGTAAATGACATTTTGTATTTACCGCCAACTTGTACGTCCATAGAATGAACTTTGCAAACAAAACCATAGGGCGGAAGCCAAGAAGCCATTGCGTCAGCATTTGTAAATGCTTTGAACACTTTTTCCGGGCTTGCTGTGAATACTCTGTGAAGCGTTACTTTATTATTTTTCATTTTTGACGTTGATTTTACTGCCTTGAAATTCCTGTTATTTTCTCCGCTTTTGGATTTTTTCAGTTGACTGTTCTATTCGATTAAAATTAAAAAAATCGACCTTTAACCTGTTCAAAAAAAACAACCTAGTGCCCTACAACAGTTCAACTAGTTGTGGACAGTCCAGTGGCTTGCCTACAACAACCATATATCCGCAACTTCCTCGTGTTCATCATCAATCATAAAGAAATATGCGCAGCAGTTCTAGTTTAAAATTAGGTCTAACAAGGCAAAATGTAACGCCAATTGCTGTTTAAGTTTCAGTAATAAAACCAGAATGCGATCCCCTCAAAGCCCAGGTATTAGCCTCCCGGGTACTACAACGAAAGCTCAGCCCGCCAGCGGAAAATGTACTTCCGTCAGCAGTTGGTCGTTTGGCACCTGGCCCGGCATATTCACATAAACCTCAAACGGATCAATCCCCTTACGGTACTTATATTCTTTGCCGCGCTGCATCATGTAGTGTGAGGTCCACGCGTTGCCCAAATGTGCATACGTGCCGGTGTGTGAAATCGTATTTACCCTCATTGCCGGTATTGAACCACTGATAAAACCAGACGGAAGTTGACTGGGTATCTCCTTCACCGGAAATGCGGATGTATACACGACTTTGTTCTTTACCACATCCCAAGTGTGATAGATTGAAAAACCTGCACCCGCTACTTCACCCGCATGCTCCGCGCCCCAGGCAGATAGCTTCGCAAAATCGTCCGACATTTTTCCAGAGAGTGTATCCATGGTACATGTGGTTTTGATACCAATATAGGTACAGCCTGCATACGGTTGAATGCCTTTAAAGGTAAGCTTGGAGGGCACACTACCCGTTTCAATGTAGTCTTTCAACATCAGCAAGCCGCGCTGATAGTCCATGCCTATGTAGGCAGTCATCATCTTGGTCATGAAGAACATAAAGAATGGCAGGCTGCCCGACATGCCCCAAGTCACTTCAGTGGACTGACCTTGTGGTTTCAGCTCGAACCAAACCGGAGAGGTTGATTTCCAAGGTTTGAGAAATTTCACCACCATGTCGAGACGTTGGGGTGCTCCTTCTTTTAACACTTTCATTTCTCCGCTCCCGGTGCGTTTGCCTTCCCAGGTGTATTCTTTACCTCCGGAGTCAACAACTACCTTCACCCCCGGCTCGGTGATCAGCCAAGGCGACCACGCAGGCCAGTGGTGGTAATCGCTAATGATGGAATACACTTTCTCAGGCGAAGCCTGAATGGTAATGGTTTTGGTAATGGTGAATTTTGGCATATAGGATGAGATTGATAAAGTAAAGTTACAAGAAATGATTTACTTGACGGTTTTGTGATTCGCGCGTCAAGCCGTTGGGCGTTCGAAATCGACTCCTTCTCCCCGCACGGCTTTGCTGGCAACGCAGGGCTTTTGCAACGTCTCCCAGGGGAGGGGTAAATTAGTGCGTGCGACCTGCAGAGAAGTCTCATGGTGCAATGAGTGGTCATCAGTTGGAGGCGTCAGACACCTCGAAGGTATCAAGGCACCTTTTGACCGCCCGTGTAGAGTATCGTCTCTCGCAGAATTCGCAGGAGACAATACGATTTCAGTTTTTTTAGTATCCCATATCGCCCACGACAAAGAGATCCATGAAATCAGAAGCGTTTTAGCATTGGTCATGCAGTTAACGACAATGGTTAAGATCGTCTGGATTTTGCCGATGCCCGGTGGATCTTGCACATAGGTGATGGAAAACTTTAGTGTATTGTAAACCGTGCGAAGCTGATCGATGTCCGCATTGTGATCATACAGTACAACGTGTGGTTCTTTTCTGTTTTCTATCCAGCGGTGGCTAGAAGAAACGGTGGCAAGAGCCATGGAAGCCATTGAAGTCTATGTTTAAAAACCAAAAGCACAGGGCGAAGAAATCCCCTCCGATACTTACATATTCGAGCAATTGCTGAACCTGGCAGCTTGAACCTTTCAGTAAAACATGGCATCAAGCTCCTTGAAGAGAATGGCTTTCAGTACAACCGTGCAAAGCGTTCTCACTACATCTATTTAACTCCCTTCATAATATTTAGTTGTTCCTGTTCAGGAAAAGGATTTGAAGAAGGCATATTCTTGGGCATTCTCAAACATATTTAGGAGTAGAAAAAGCCTGAACTCTATCTTCACTCAGCGCAAGCGAAACGAGTGGCAAAATCACCCCTTGAATTTCGGTCAATTTCAGCTATTTTTGGAGTCCAATGATTGTCAGCCTGAGCTTGGCGAAGGCGAATAGAACTAAAAACGGTTTCGCCACGCTCAACCTGACATGTAGTTTTTTTCAGGTGGAATCGTAATTATAAAATCGTAAATCATAAATAGAAATGGCTGAGATTGTACGCATGCCCAAGATGAGCGACACCATGACGGAAGGGGTGATTGCCAAGTGGCACAAAAAAGTGGGCGACACGGTGAAGTCGGGCGAGTTGATGGCAGAAATTGAAACAGACAAGGCCACAATGGACTATGAGTCGTTCAACACTGGCACGGTGCTGTATCTGGGTGCCAAAGAGGGCGAGCCGGTGCAAATCAATGGTGTATTGGCCATTGTAGGAAATAAGGACGAAGACTATTCTGCGCTATTGGCCGGAGCCAACGCGGCTGCGACCAGCGGTGGCACCAAAGCCGAACAACCAAAAGCTGAGGTAGCAGCCACACCTACGGCTACAGCGATAGATACGAGCGGCATTAAAGCGGAAGTGGTGTTGATGCCGAAGATGAGCGACACGATGGCGGAAGGCATGATTGCCACATGGCACAAGAAGGTGGGCGATGCAGTGAAATCGGGCGAGCTATTGGCCGAGATTGAAACCGACAAAGCCACAATGGATTATGAGTCGTTCCAAACAGGTACGTTACTGTACATTGGCGCAAAAGCAAAAGAAGCGGTGAAGGTAAATGGTGTGCTGGCGATAATCGGAGAAAAGAATGCCGACTGGCAAACGTTATTGAAAGCACATCAGGCAAAGAACTCGGGAGCCACACCTGCGGCTACATCAGCCATGAGCGCAAGTGCCTCTACTACCCCTGTGATGGCAGCTACGAGCAATGGTGCCTCTAATGGTGCATCGACCAACGGACGTGTAAAAGCATCGCCTTTGGCCAAGAAAATGGCGAAGGATTTAGGATACGACATCAGCAAAATTGCAGGCAGTGGCGAGTACGGCCGCGTGACGAAGCACGATGTAGAAAATTATAAACCATCGACTGCCAGTGCCACACCTGCGACAACGGGAGCCTCGGCTGCGCCTGTGGTATTGCCCCAAGTAGTGGGACAAGAAAGTTTTGAAGAAGTGGCTGTTTCGCAAATGCGCAAGACAATTGCGAGGCGCTTGTCGGAAAGCATGTACACTGCTCCGCATTTTTACCTCACCATGGAAATCAACATGGACAAAGCAATAGAAGCGCGCAAGAGCATGAATGAAATTGCACCTGTGAAGATTTCGTTTAACGACATGGTGATTAAAGCGGTGGCGGCAGCGCTGCGCCAACATCCTGATGTGAATGTAAGCTGGTTAGGCGATAAGATGAGAAAGAATCATCACATCCACATTGGTGTGGCGGTAGCGGTAAAAGATGGTTTGCTGGTGCCGGTAATTCGCTTTGCCGATAACAAATCATTATCGCACATAGCGGTAGAGGTAAAAGACTTGGCACAAAAGGCACACGACAAAAAATTGCAACCAAGCGATTGGGAGGGAAGCACCTTCACCATCTCGAATTTGGGCATGTTCGGCATTGAAGACTTTACTGCCATCATCAACCCGCCCGATGCATGTATCTTGGCGGTGGGCGGCATCAAAGAAACCGCTGTAGTAAAGAACGGGCAGTTGGCACCCGGCAATGTGATGAAGGTAACGCTTTCGTGCGACCACCGTGCGGTGGACGGTGCGGTCGGTGCGGCATTCTTGAAAACGCTGAAGGGACTTTTGGAAGACCCTGTAAGGATTTTGATTTAATTGATCTTAATGCCGGAAGAGACTCCGGCTATTTTTTTATGAACGAAATTCATTCAACTACTATTCTCGCAGTATTGCACAACGGTCAGGTAGCCCTTGGCGGAGATGGCCAGGCCACAATGGGCAACACCATTGCGAAGAGCAACGTGAAAAAAATACGCAAGCTGCAAGACGGAAAAGTAGTGGTGGGCTTTGCCGGCTCTACAGCCGATGCTTTTACCCTACTCGATCGCTTTGATGAAAAACTAAACGCCTATGGAGGCAACATGAAACGCGCTGCCATTGAGCTGGCGAAAGATTGGCGCATGGATAGATTCCTGCGCAGACTAGAGGCGATGCTGATTGCTGCCAACAAAGATGAGATTTTGGTCATCTCAGGAACGGGGGATGTACTTGAACCCGATCATCACGTGGCTGCCATCGGCTCGGGTGCTATGTATGCCCAATCGGCTGCACTGGCACTGAAAAAGCACGCTACGCAATTAACAGCAGAAGAAATGGTGCGCGATAGTTTACACATTGCGGCAGACATATGCATTTATACCAATCATAATTTGGTAGTGGAGAAGATTGGGTAGTTAATTAACTCTACTTTGTCAAACATCGAGTTTTAACAAATATGGCTCTATTCTTGCCAAGTATTTGTTTGACGGACATTTCTTGAGCAAGCGGTGTTCGCCAACAAGCAAGTGGATGACTTTCACAATATCCTGTGTACACACGACCAACAATTTCAGATTGATTACGAAGCTACCCAGTTGCGTGAACAGTTGAGCCATCATTGATCAGTGCCAAATGTTTTTTCATGCCGAACTAGGAACCAAACGCAGACCCAGTCAACCGATGCTTCACATAAAGAACCGCCAAACCATCTCCTACTTAATCTTAAAAGTGCGGTTATCGGTTGAGAACGCCCGCTTTGTTCATCCGTTTTTGATCGGATAGAAGACATTTAATTACGTTCCAAATACTTTCGAAAAAATGAAAAGAAAGCTGCCCAGCCTTTCGGCTGAATGGCGAAGGCAGAAGTAGTTTTCTCATGCTTTTTCAGTCTTTTTTGAAACGTCCTTGGTCTCCCTTGTCCAAAGGACGTTGTCTCTCTGATCCTAGTGCCAATTAATTAGGGGCTTACAGAATCTTTCAACTACTTTCGTGTAAGTGATAAAGTAGCGTTAATTTAGATTTGTTTTTCTCGTTTTTACAAAGCTTGATTATGAAAAAGTTTGATCTGATTGTAATCGGTGCGGGGCCATCGGGCTATGCTGCTGCCATGCGTGCGCTGGATTTTAAAAAGAAAGTATTACTGATTGAAAAAAATAAAGTTGGCGGGGCAGGTGTAACCAATGGAGCATTATCATCTAAAACATGGTGGGAGCTTTCAAGGGAAGCCGCTTCCTTTCGGAAAAATTTAAAACGATACAACTTGTCAGTACCTTCAATCAGTTACAAAGAAATTCAACAAGAAGTACAAAGTGCTGTAACAGAGCGCATGCAAATGCTAGAAGGGCATGTGGCAGATTTACGTTCTTCTACCTACTCAAATTTATTAGAGTTTATAGTGGGCGAAGCGCGATTAATTGGTCAACACGAAGTAGAGATTTTACAGGGTGCAAAAAAAGAAACAGTACAAGCAGACTACATCATTTTAGCAACGGGAAGCAGACCTCGTTATTTACCCGAACTGCCGATTGATGAAAAAATAGTAATGACCAGCGAAGGCATAGAGAGTCTTGAAGATTTTCCAGAGAGTATGGTAATAGTAGGGGCAGGTGTTATAGGTTGCGAGTACGCCACCATCTTCAGCGGTTTTGGTCGCACAAAGGTAAATGTTATTGATAAGGGCGATCGAATTCTTCCGTTTGAAGACATTGATGTGGTAAATATTATTGAGCGCAACATGGAGAATAATGGCGTTCTCATCCACCGTAATTCCCGTTTGATTCACATGCGAATTGTTAATGGTAGAGTAGAATACGAATTGGAATACACCGATGGCAGCCGACAAACTTTCAACGTAGAAAAAGCATTGGTTTCGGTGGGACGAGTACCCAACTTGGAAGATTTGTGGGAAGATAAAGTTGGCATCAATATCACCAAGCGGGGCATTGACAATAACGATACGCAAACCAACGTATCCAATATTTTTGCTGTTGGTGATTTAACGGCTGACATATCGCTGGTAAACGTTGGTGAGCTGGAGGGTCGCTACGCAGTGGAAAAAATATTTGGTAACCCGGACCGTAAACTAGTGTACGAAAACATCAGTACCATTATGTTTCTAAGCCCCGAAGTGGCTGGCGTGGGATTGAATGAAACACATGCCCAAGAAAAAGGTATGGACTATAAAGTAGTTACATTGGAATACAGCACCATTCCGAGGGCAATTGCAAAGCGTAATACGCAAGGATTCATCAAGTTATTGGTGACCAATGATGACCAAATGAAAATACTGGGGATGAAAGTGGTGGGCAACCATGCCAGCAGCGCCATACAAGCAGTAGCAGTATTAATATCGATGAATAAAGGCGTTGAAGAATTAGCTGAGTGCGTGCATCCCCATCCTAGTATCACAGAAGGCATTCAGGAATGCGTTCGAATGCTTATGGGTAAGTCGTTGTTCAAACCGTCAGCTCTACACGGTCGAATTTCTTGCAGAAGATTTGCAAGTGGTAAGTATGAGGACATTGTTTTTTAACTACTGCTATTGCGTATGCTGAATAAATTATGAAAACACCAGTTCTGCTGCTGCTTACGATACTCTTCTGCTCTTGTTCCATCCAACGTTTGCAACAAGCCCATCAACTACAGAAAAATGCGGAGTTTGAGCAATTTGATTTCGATGGCCTCTCCAAGCTTTACATCCGTAAATCCGAAGTGGACAAAAAGAAAATAGAAGGCATTTATTCCGTGTCGCATTTGATTGTTAAAAAATCAAAGCCTTTTTTATCAGGTACTGAGCGAGAAAAAGTAATGGACAGAAAAGAAAATTATTCTAACGTAGCAATTTTCAGAGAAGGCGGCACGGCTGCCCGCGATTATTTTGAAATTCCCGTTTCGAGTAACCGTCAATTTTCATATTCCGTGCGGGGTGAGTTTAGTTGTGCCAGCGAGGGGTCTATTTTGATTTACCGCCATTTTGAACTCAAGAAAAAGGTGTTAACCTACACTTTTACCTATGATGCAGATAAGAATATTTTAGAGGGTGTGCGCACTGAAAACGATGGCAGCGCGATGGTAACCTACACGCTTACCTACGTAAAATTATACCCAAAGGGCAGTGAACTCGTTAGCCCTGCCAAATAAAAGAGCCCCACATTTTCAGAAGGGCTCTCAATATCAATTAAGATTTATTAACAGAATTCATCAAATACTTCAATCAAGTGCTCACCAATCATTTGCGCATTTCTGCCTTCAATGTGATGGCGTTCTACAAAGTGTACCAATTCACCATCTTTAAATAATGCAATGGAAGGCGATGAGGGTGGATAGGGAAGCGTGTATTCTCTTGCTTTTGTAACAGCTTCTTTGTCAACTCCAGCAAAAACAGTAGCCAGTTGTGCTGGTTTCTTTACTGAATTTTGCAATGCCCATTTAATTCCCGGACGCGCAGCGCCAGCCGCGCAGCCGCATACTGAATTAATAACCAACAACGTGGTTCCTTTTTGATTTTTCAACTCTTGGTCTACTTGTTCTGCGGTTTTCAATTCTTTAAAACCCGCCACCGTTAAATCGGTGCGCATAGGTGCAACTAAATTTTCTGGATACATATTGATTTCAGATTTAAAATTTATTTTCTAAGAGTTTGAATTCAGGGTCATTTAAAACATGTAAT
>JBJTHA010000295.1:0-5071 GCA_046094265.1 Cytophagales bacterium | reverse complement strand
CAATAAGAATATTCTCATTCAAGAAATGCAAAGCTATGCAGAGAGGTTGGTGCCCCACGGCTACCTGCTGCTGAGCGGCTTTTACGTGCACGATATCGCAGACATTGAGCAAAGCGCACAAAAGAACGGGCTTCAAAAAGTGAGTTTCCGCGAAAAAGAAACTTGGGTGGCAGTGTTGTTTGCCAAAACGTCCTAGGGGCTAGTTATCCAGTTCTAGTCTTGCCATGATTTGAGCACGCCATTTTCGAAATAGTAATACTTATTCGGTCTGTAGACCCATTGCTCACGAATAACTGATGAGGTAACGGTTCTGTTTACTTTATCAGGTTCACCGAACATTTCCAAAAAAATATTGGAAGACATTCCGAGCCAAGGAATTCCCTTCCGCATTTTATTAAAAACAGCTTCACCATATTTTGCCTTCAAACGGTAATTCCTTTCTTTCAGGAGTTTTTCGTCTTTTTCTTTTTCAGCGAGGTATGTGGTATCTAGTAACGTATCAACGACTGTTGCAATTCTAGGGCGAACAGTGAATCCGTCTAGAGTCAAATCTGCCTTTGATCCGCCTTTCTCAACGGTCACAATTTTCAACCCCATTCCGCCATACCTTGCTGCGACAATCCTCACAGTGTCGCCAATTTTTAAAGGCGGTAAATTTTTGGGTAGAACGATTTCGCGCTTCTCATCCATTTTCTTCCGTTTCAGTTCAAAAAAGAGATCTGCTTCTTGAACAACTTCTTTGTAAACGAAAGAAGTTTCGATACCAGATTTTACCCGATAATACTCTGGATTCCGTGTTGACAGCGAGACGAAGTGGACGGTGTCGCCTTTGGCAAATCGAATGCTAGGTGTCCAGTTGTTATCATCGATGTCTTTGACCGATTGATACGACTTTAAGAAAACTAATTTTTGAGAAAAACTAAGTGTCAAGAAAGACACTACGAAAAGAAGTGTAAGAATTCCGCGATACATGTTTCTTGTTTTGTCAATTGAAGGTAGACAAAAAAGTGCGAACAGTCAAAACAGTTTAGAAAGTTCAAGCATTGTATACTAGCCTTGCCACGATTTGAGTAACATCCTATTAAATGCGCCCAACTATTTCGAAGTTCGATCTAGCCCTTCCTTGGCTTCTTTTAAATTGCCATCTAGTTTTAGTGCCGCTTCAAAAAGTCTTTTTGCTTCGATTTTGTTGCCCCTCTTTTCTTTGATTTGCGCCAGCCGCATGTAAGCCCCCGCGTGTGATGGCTCGTTTTGTGTGGGAGTGTGAGCAAGGTATTTTTTAAGGCATTCTTCACCACGGTCTAGTCTTTGTCCGCTCAGGGCTGCAGTCTTTCCCACTTGGTAGATAGACGTATAATCATCTGGGTTTTGTTTCAAAACTTCGTCAAATAATGTAAATGCTTTCTCGTAGTGTTTTTGATTGATATAAAAATTAGCTAATACATAACCATAATCGGCATTGAGTTTCATCGCCTCTTGAAATTCCTTTTCTGCTTCAACAGTCTTTTTCTCGGACAAATAAACGCTGCCCAATTGCCGGTGGCCCTCTGCCGGATTTAAGGCGATGATTTGTTTGGCCACTTCTTTTGCTTTATCGATGCTACCACCCATGAAGCCCGGGGCTTGCAAATAGTATTGGATAAGGGAGGTGCGCGCATCAAGGTTTTTCGGATCGAGGGCAATGGCTGTTTCCCAGGCTTTTTTCATCTTAGGAGCCAGCATGCCTTGCTTAAACATATTGGCGTTTTGTGCAATGGTGCCGTATGTATTTCCAAGCCAATTGAAATAGTCTGCCTGACGCGGATCTTTATCGGTGGCGGTTTCAAAATACTCAGCCGCATCGTCATATTCCTTTTTATCGAGCGAAAGCCTGCCTAAATAGTACTGAGCGGCCGGGTAGTCAACGCTTTTTTCAGAAATGCCTTTCAAGATTTTTTCGGCTTCGTCATATTTCTTAGCCTCATATAAAATTTTGCCTTTGTCCACAGCCGACTGGCCCAACACGGAGAAGGATAGTAACAAGAAAAAAAGCACTCTCATAATAGTTGTTTTTCGTTCAACATACTTAAAAATATACTTAGTTGCGTGGCTTAACGAGGTTCGTTACCGAAATGTTAAGCTTGTACTACGATTTAGTCGCCACCCATAACAGATTTGTTTCAACATCGTAACTTTCGAGAAAAAAGATATGCGTTTACTGATTTTAATTTTACTGGGAGCGTTATTTTCATCGTGCCAAAAGCCAAAGCCCCAACTGGCCAAATGGAACGAACCCGTGGCCAAGCATTTTGATGAATCGTTGAAACCATTTTACCACGGGGTGGCTTCGGGCGATCCGCTTTCTGATCGTGTGATCATTTGGACCCGTGTCACGCCTAAAGATTCCCTTCCCTCCATTACAGTAAAATGGCAAATCGCCAATGACGAAAATTTTTCAACCGTCCTAACATCAGATTCTGTGGTGACCAATCCAGCTAAGGACTACACCGTAAAAATAGATGTGACCGGTTTGCAGCCCGACCAAATTTATTTCTATCGGTTTAGTGCCTTGGGCAAAACATCTATCGTGGGCAGAACTAAAACCGCGCCCGTCAACGCTAAGGACAGTTTGAAATTTGCCGTGGTAAGTTGTGCCAATTGGGAATGGGGCTATTTTAACCCTTACGATAAAATTGCCGACCGCCCCGTGTTGGATGCAGTGCTGCACTTAGGCGACTATATTTACGAATACGGTGTCGCCAAATATGGAGATACCACCATTGGCCGCTGGAATATTCCGCCCCACGAAATTGTGAGTTTGAAAGATTATCGCACGCGCTACTCGCTTTATCGTTTGGATAAGGGTTTGCGCAGAGTTCATCAGCAACACCCCATGATTGCCATTTGGGACGACCACGAAGTGGCCAACAACGCTACCGTAACAGGCGCACAAAATCACCAACCCGAAGAGGGCGACTATCAAAAGCGAAAGGCTGCGGCCCGGCAAACCTATTATGAATGGATGCCCATTCGCGAAAACCAAGAATTGTACAGGAGTTTTTCTTTCGGCCCGTTGGCGGATGTAGTGATGTTGGATGAACGCTTGGCCGGCAGAGATCCGGAAATCACTGACCCGCAAAGCCCAGATTTGAACAAAACTGAGCGCAGCATGTTGGGCTCAAAACAATTGCAGTGGTTTGAAGAAAAACTCAAGTCATCTCAAGCCACTTGGAAATTGATAGGCAACCAAGTGATTTTTTCGGATGTGTATTTGCAAAAAGTGTTTCCTAAAATGCCGCGCAACTTAGATTCGTGGGACGGGTTCCCTGCCGAAAAGAAGAAGATCATTAACTTCATTGCCCAACATAAAATAGAGAACCTCATCATTGCCTCGGGCGATACACATGGTTCGTGGGCCATAGAGGCTGCCACTGACATCAGTAAAAACTACAAACCCTTTGCGATTGAATTGGGCACCACCAGCATCTCTTCTGGCAATGGCGATGAACGCAAGCCGGCTGACAGTGTGAAACTAGCCGAGCAGGCATTGATGAAAGAAAACCCGCACATCAAATATGTGAACGACCGGGACCACGGCTACTTGTTATTGACCTTGTATCCCCAGCAATCAAAAGCGGAATGGTATTATGTAGAAACATTGCGCAAGCCAGAAAGCACAGAGTACTTGGGTAAAGTGTTTTGGTTTGAAAAAGGGAAAAGCAGGTTTCGGCAGTAAACGAAGAATACCGTAATTTGACCCATGAAAATAGTTGGGCCGCTACTAAAACACACCTGTCTGTAAGTTTTATTTATTTTTTTCTCCCGCACTAGAAATCTTGGGATTGATCTCGGTAATACTAACACCCTTGTGGGCGATAAAAACCATTTGCTGTTAAGTGAACTCTGTTTTGGTGGTGGCTAATGAGAACGTTTGTGCTTCTACAGTAGCACGCTTCCGAAGCCACGGCCTGTCTCTAACACAAAACATACAACGAAGATAACACTTATAGCTTACAAGTCACCGCGCTGTTGCAGAAGCATTTTGTTGCCAGCCGTAGGGTCTTCTCCTCACTTCATAGGTAGCCTGAATTCCTGTCACCCGTTAATTTACACCAATCTTTATTAGTACAGGTGCGGTGGTGCTTTTTTCATTGACTACTTTCTCCACTTACACTACAGTGAGCACACTCTTTGACTGGCTTTGGATGTGGGTTGCATGCGCGGCCAGGCAATGTGTGTGCGGCTTAGGTGCTCATGCTAACAACTTCTCTAATTTAGTCTTCCATTTCTCCCAATCCTTCATCTCCTTTGTTTGCAAGTCAATAAATCTTTGGGTATGGTCGTGGTGGATTAAATGACATAGTTCATGAACAATTACATATTCAATGCAGGCCTTTGGTGCTTTAATCAATTCCGGGTTCAAAATGATTTTTCCTTTTGGTGTGCAACTTCCCCAACGTGTCGGCATGTCGCGAAGCACGATGGATGATGGTGTAACCTTATGTCTCTTGAATTTCTCAATTAATGGTCTCGCAATTTCTTCAAATTTTGTCCTTGCATTTTCAAGGTACCAGTCATTAACTAAGTGTTTTGTCCTTGAATGATTGGGAGTAGTTACTTCAATAAACCTCCCTTTAAGCTTTACAGTCTCAGTCTTTCCTTTTGTTATTTTTAGTCGGTATTGTCTGCCGAGATATAAATGTGTTTCACCTCCCTTAAACTTTCTGGCAGGTGTCTTTGGATGGAACGATAGAAAGAAGCTTTGTTGCCGGATTATCCACGGAGCTTTCTTTTTAAGCTTTTCTTTAATTTTTTCAATTGAAGCATCAGCTGGAGCTTTTACCAAAACATTAAGGTCAGGAGTTACAGTAATCCCTAAAGACTTCCTATTTGTGTAGTGCAGTTCAAAGTCTATTTGCTTACTGCCGAATTGAATGCAAGAAGTCATTATTTGTATCGCAGTTTAGCAACTTCAATACACTTATTCGCAATGTCATCCATTTCTTTGAATGAGATGTCGAGGTTGTATTTATCCCGAACTTCGTCAATCAAATAGTCACCTATTTCAATCAACAACTTTCCTGTGATATTC
>JBJTHA010000294.1:0-4625 GCA_046094265.1 Cytophagales bacterium | reverse complement strand
ATCCATTTTGCCGCTTATAAATCGGTAAGCGAATCAGTAGCCGAACCCCTACTTTATTACCACAATAATATTGCATCAATAGTTGCGTTGTTGAAGGTAATGAGTGAATTTGAGGTAAATGAATTAATATTCTCTTCGTCATGCACAGTATATGGGCAACCCGACCACATTCCGGTAGACGAAACTGCCCCCTTTAAACGTGCAGAATCACCCTATGGAGCCACTAAACAAATGTGTGAGCGAATTTTGGAAGATTGCATCGCATCAAATAACCTTTTAAAGGCAATCTCGCTTCGCTACTTCAATCCAGTGGGGGCTCACCCATCAGCACAAATCGGGGAGCTACCTATTGGGGTGCCTAACAATTTGGTACCCTATATAACGCAAACGGCCGCTGGACTACGCCCGCAGCTCACCGTATTTGGAGATGACTATAATACCCCAGACGGCAGCTGTCTTCGCGACTACATACATGTGGTAGATTTGGCAAAAGCTCATGTGGCAGCGTTGGAGAACATTGACGTACTTCAAAATCGATACAATGTTTTCAACCTGGGAACGGGTAAGGGCGCATCGGTATTAGAAGTAGTTGATTGTTTTCAAAAATCCACCGATATCCGCCTGAATTTTCAAATCGGGCCGCGCAGACCTGGTGATGTAGAAAAGATTTTTGCTAATCCCGCGAAAGCAGAAAAATTACTCGGATGGAGAACCAAACTGTCGCTTGCAGATTCAATGAACCATGCGTGGCAGTGGGAGAAAAATATTCGAGGTCTCTGATGAGAACAATAGAGATGGTTGATCTGCGGGGGCAATACCTTCGCATCAAAGATGAAGTAGACTCCGCCATCAGCCGCGTATTAATGTCCACTGCTTTTATCCAAGGCCCGGAGGTGAAAGAGTTTGCAAAAGCACTTTCTGCACAAATACAAAACGCACATGTTGTTACCTGTGCCAACGGCACCGATGCGCTGCAGATCGCAATGATGGCTCTCGGGCTAAAAAGAGGGGACGAAGTTATTCTGCCCGTGCACACCTATGTTGCTACGGCAGAAGTAGTTGCGCTATTGGGACTGGAACCCGTATTTGTTGATGTTGACAAGGACACATTCAACATTGATGTAAAGCAAATTGAGGAAAAAATAACTCCCCGCACACGGGTGATCGTACCCGTGCATTTATATGGGCAATGTGCCGACATGGAGCCACTACTTGAGCTAGCCAAACGCCACCAACTTTTTGTGATTGAGGATGCCGCACAAGCCATCGGTGCAAAATACACATTTGGCAATGGCTCGGTAAAACTGGCAGGCACGATGGGCAATGTTGGCACCACCTCGTTTTTTCCGTCCAAGAACTTGGGTTGCTACGGTGACGGAGGTGCAATTTTTACCCATGACGGTGCGCTGGCTGAGGCAATGCATATGATTTCAACGCACGGCCAAAAAATCAAGTACCATCATGACGTAGTGGGCATCAACAGCCGATTGGATACCCTGCAAGCCGCAATACTAAATGTCAAGCTTAAGTTTTTAGAAGAGTATACGAACAAAAGGAATGAAGTTGCGGCATACTACGACAAAGCTTTAGCGGCTTGCAATTTTATCGAACGTCCAGCGCGAGCACTCAACTCAACACACGCATTTCATCAGTATACGCTGAAAACAAAGGGTATTGACCGAGATCATTTTAAAAAATACCTAGAAGACAACGGGATTCCGTCCATGATTTATTATCCGGTGCCGCTTCATTTGCAGAAAGCCTACCGGAAGCCAGAGTTTGGAGTCGGTAGCTTTCCGGTAACAGAGCACCTTTCAAAGGTTGTCATTTCTCTGCCCATTCATACTGAAATGACCAACGAAGAATTGGCATACATTTGTGAAAGTATAATAGCCTATTCTAAGCATGCCTGATCAAAAATATTTTTCACACGCTACCGCGGTAATCGATGAGGGATGTGAGATAGGTGCAGGCACTAAGATTTGGCATTTTTCTCATATAATGTCGGGCTGTAGAATTGGCGAAAATTGCAACATTGGGCAAAATGTCGTGATATCGCCAGAAGTGGTATTAGGAAGAAATGTGAAAGTGCAGAACAATGTCTCCATTTATACCGGAGTGATCTGCGAAGACGATGTTTTTTTGGGACCGTCAATGGTGTTTACCAATGTTACTAACCCGCGAAGCGCCATTAACCGCAAAAACCAATATTCTAAAACCGTAGTTAAGAAAGGTGCGTCTATTGGAGCAAACGCAACCATAGTTTGCGGGAATGACATTGGGCAGTATGCCTTTATTGGGGCGGGTGCGGTAGTTACCAAAAATGTACCCGATTATGCCTTAGTAATGGGGAACCCCGCTCGGCAAACCGGATGGATAAGTGAATATGGAAACAAACTGAAATTTGATTCCACTGGTGTCGCTGTTTGCCCGGAAAGTGGAGACCGATACGTATTAAAAGAAGGTAAGGTATCTAAACAAGCATAAGCGATGGCAAACTTCGCATTGATTGGTGCAGCTGGTTACATCGCACCTCGGCACTTGCAGGCAATCAGAGACACGGGCAATAACTTGTTGGCAGCCCTCGACCGTTTTGATAGTGTCGGGATTATGGACTCGTATTTTCCGCACGCAGACTTTTTTACCGAGTTTGAACGCTTTGATCGGCACATCGACAAGTTAAAAAGGCAAGGCCAAAAAATAGAGTACGTCAGCATCTGCTCGCCCAACTATCTGCACGATTCACACATTCGCTTTGCCCTGCGCAACCATGCGGATGCCATTTGCGAAAAGCCTTTGGTGTTAAATCCATGGAATGTAGATGCGTTGGCGGAAATTGAAAAGGAAACAGGCAAGCGAGTTTATACTATTTTACAGTTGCGGTTGCACCCTAATATACTGGCACTTAAGAAGAAAATTGAATCGTCACCCGCATCCACGGTTTTCGATGTTGATCTAAACTACATCACCTCAAGGGGCAAATGGTACTTTCATAGCTGGAAAGGAGAAGAGGCAAAATCAGGCGGCATAGCGACCAATATCGGTATCCATTTTTTTGATATGCTACTGTGGGTATTCGGTGCAGTAAAAAATAGCAGTGTATCCGTATACGAAGCCGATCATGCCAAGGGATTTCTAAAACTCGAAAAGGCTCGGGTAAACTGGAGCCTCAGCATTAACGAAAACCATTTACCTGGGGAAGTGGAAGCCAAAGGCAAAAGAACTTATAGATCGCTAAAGATGAATGGGGAAGAAATAGAATTCAGCGATGGATTTACCGAGTTGCATACAAGCAGTTATAAAGAAATCTTGGCAGGCCGAGGGTTTGGATTGGCTGAAGCAAAACCTTCGATTGAGTTGGCTTATAAATTGAGGCAGCAGGGCGAGTAACTTTTTGTAAATTCGCACCTTAAAATTCAATTTTCTATGAAGGGTATCGTATTGGCAGGTGGTTCTGGCACGCGCCTTTATCCGTTAACGAAGGCTGTGTCGAAGCAAATGCTTCCCATTTACGACAAGCCGATGATTTACTACCCGTTGTCGGTGTTGATGTTGGCCAACATCAAGGAAATTCTGATTATCTCAACCCCTCAAGATTTACCATTGTTCCAAAGCCTTTTGGGCGATGGCTCAGCGTTAGGCATTCGTTTAGAGTACCGCGTTCAACCATCGCCAGATGGCCTTGCCCAAGCTTTCTTAATCGGTGAATCGTTTTTAGGAAATGACTCGGCATGTTTGGTATTGGGCGACAACATTTTTTACGGGTACAATTTCTCTGCGCAGTTAGAACAGGCAAACCAGTTGAAGAACGGCTCAATCGTTTTTGGATATTATGTAAACGACCCCCATCGTTATGGGGTGGCCGAATTTGACGAAAGCGGCAAAGTATTGTCAATTGAAGAAAAACCGAAGGAACCCAAATCGAATTATGCAGTAACAGGTCTTTACTTTTATGACAACACGGTGGTGGCAAAAGCGAAATCCATCAAGCCTTCTGCCCGCGGTGAGCTTGAGATTACTGACCTAAATAAGTTGTATTTACAAGAGGGTACATTACAAGTGAAGTTGCTTGGTCGGGGCATGGCATGGCTGGACACGGGAACGCATGAGTCACTAATCCGAGCTTCTACTTTCGTAGAATCAATTGAAGAACGACAAGGTTTGAAGATAGCTTGTTTGGAGGAAATTGCGTATAGAAAGGGATACATCAATAGAGAGCAGTTGTTGAAGTTGGCCGAGACTCTGGCAAAGAATCAGTATGGCCAGTATTTGATTAAAGTTGCGAACGAAAAAGCCGTCAAATCTGTATGAAAATAGGCGAGACTGGTTTCGATGACTTGGTGATAATTGAACCAAAAGTGATTGGCGATGCGCGCGGTTACTTTATGGAATCTTATCGATACGATGAATTTCAGAAACATGGTATCGACATCCGCTTTGTTCAAGACAACCAATCGAAATCAAAAAAAGGGGTGCTGAGGGGGTTGCATTACCAGAATGCTCCATATCCTCAAACCAAATTGGTTCGGGTTCTTTCAGGTGTGATTTTGGACGTGGTAGTTGATTTGCGCAGGAACAAATCGACTTTCGGGAAGTCCTATTCCATTGAATTATCGAGTGATAAC
>JBJTHA010000293.1:0-2547 GCA_046094265.1 Cytophagales bacterium | reverse complement strand
ACTAAACACTTTATACCAAACTTAAAGATTTTGTCACCATATCTAAACGGATTGTAAGTGACGGAAAAAGAACTGGAGGTATTTTTTTGACTTACCAATTTTTTTGCTTTATCCAATAATCCATTGATTCAGTCGTTATGAGAGGATATAAATTCTCTGGTTCGCCAAATTTATTCTTACGCCTCTCATTTACCATTGCAACTCTGGTTAACCTCGTTGTTTCGCGCTTAACGGGTAGCGGCCAAATCATACATACTATAATAAACCCTACCTAAAGAGAATGGACGCATTTTAACCTACCTTCGGCTAGTTCCCAACAAACTGTTGACAAAGGTAATACATCAAACCCTAAGTTCCCTAGCGCCCGATGAAATAATAGCTACCAAGCTTTCAAATGACCCCAGTAACGTAGCATACCAAGTATCAGTTTCGGTGTTAGTTGCGTTGTTCAGCTTAGCAAGATTCCCACTAACTATTTTCGGCAAAATCTAAATAAAATTTACCGCTTTTTGCCGATATATATACACGGCTCAAGAAGAGGCTCTTAGTCGATATTTTAGAAAAATAACGCGTTACTCGCCTTTTTGCTTTGTTCTCAAATAATCAACGTAGCTCATGGCAGCCGCAAAGCCAACAACCACAGCTACTATAATCACAAAGATATTGGCACCATCGCCTACATTTTGATGAAACATATTTCCGTATTTTAGATGCTCAAAGATAAAGGAGTTGACTTAAATTTCAAGTGCTATTGGAAGGATAATTTAGAGTACTAAATTGAGAGTTCTTGTCGATGGTTTTTTAAAACCGAAATGATAAATCCAATGTGGTCATTCAAATCCACTCCCAGTATTTCTGCACCTTTGTAAACCTCATCGCGCTCCACTTTGGCTGCAAAACCTGTGTCTCTCAGTTTTTTTACCACCGATTTGACCTCCAGTGAACTGATGCCATCGGGTCTTACTTGGCAGCAGGCGATGATAAAACCCGTTAGCTCATCGCAGGCCAATAATGCCTTGTCCATCAGGGTATCGTAGGAAACGTTCCACTTGGTGTAGTGGGCTGAAATAGCGTGAGCAATCGCGGGTTCGCCTAGGTTGAGGAGCCTTGACACTATGATGTTTGGATGCTGTTCGGGATACATCTGATAGTCGGCATCGTGTAATAAACCAGCAATTCCCCAAGTGTTTTTGTCCTGCCCAAGTTTTTCTGCATAAGCCTCCATCACCAATTCAATAGTGCGCATGTGGCGCAGAAGGCTGGCGTTATTGGTAAGTGTGAGTAACAACGCTTGGGCTTCAGTTCTACTCATTGATGAATGCGGGGCAAGTTCCTTTTCGTAAAGATAAAGTTTACCAAGCCAATTAAAATGATCATACCCAGCACGGTTACTACAATAAACATTCTAGCACTTTTAAGTTGCAAACTCTTTATTTCATCAAGCGCCTTCAGATTCTCTATTTCTTTTTCTTTCTCTTGTAGGTGGAGTGCCATTTCCATTTGGGCAATATTGCTCATACTTTCCTCATCGTATAGTTTCTCCTTGGCCTGGTCGTAGCGCAAAATGGTTTCGTAAGCCTCTTTCATTTTGTTTTGTTTAGCGTAGTTGGTAGCCTGACTTTTTAAGAGAGTAGGCTGAAACAAGTACGCTTGCAGTTTCTCGCTCAATGCCGAAGCGGAATCCAAATACGCTTGCGCCTTGGTGGTATGCCCGGACTGGGCATACAGTTCGCCCAAATTTGTAAGCGTGTACAGCAGAGTGTTTTGATCGTTTCCGTTTCGAGCCAGTATCATGGCTTTTTCGTAGTAGTCGGCAGCGCGCTTATAGTTTCCTTGCCTAAAATACAGGTTAGCGATATTGTTGAGAGGATCGGCTGATACCTTTCCAATTTTTTCGCTTAGCTGAAAGGCCTGAGAGAAATATTTTAAGGCTTGTTCGAACAGTTGCAATTCGCTGTGCAATATTCCCAGGTTATTCATGGATCCAATTATTTTTTCCTGCTCGCCCAGTTCAGTAAACGATGCTTTAGCCTCTTCAAAATACCTCATCGCTTGGTCATAGTTTTTCTTTATCGAGTAAATGGTGCCGAGGTTGCTTTTGGTGGTGGCAATTCCTTCTTTGTTTTTGATATTGTTATAAATGGTCAATGCGAGCAGGTAGTACTCAAGGGCTTTATCCAGTGCGCCTTGACCTTTGTAGGCAACGCCCAAATTATTATAGGCAGCTGCCATGCCTTTGCGGTCATCTATTTCTGTGGCAAGTGTAAGTGCCTGCCGGGCAAAGCCAATCGCCTTTACAGGATTGGAGTTGAAATTAGTGCGAAACAACTCATTGAGAGCTTTTACCCGTGTGTCGGGCTTGATGGTTGCCAAAGACTCTTCCAGACTATCAGTTTGTGCTAACGCTGCAATACTGCCCAATACGTATAACCAAAGAAAAGGATACTTCATAACATTGCCGATAGTAACGAGTGATAAATCTAACGATTTTCAGGAATTCGAACGCATTTCTGACGTTTTGGTAAGTGAAACTCGACCGCACAGAAG
>JBJTHA010000292.1:0-10246 GCA_046094265.1 Cytophagales bacterium | reverse complement strand
TCTAGATTGATCTTTTCTTGCCCAGTGAAAGCCAGCCAAACAAAATTCATGTAACAAGCCTGGTAATACCTCATGCCCCGTGGCTTCGATTTCTACCACGTGCCGTGCACGATATATTTTCTCTATCGATATTTCACTGATCTTTTTGAGAGCAAATTGGTGCGCGCTCATATCAGTTAATGCTCTGTCAAATCTGCCCTCGAGTATGTTTTCTTCCTGGTCCAAAAATATTGAGGTACAATCGTCTACCAATTTTCCAATGGCCATTGCGCGCAGTACGCCCAACTTCTCATTCAAGCTGATCTGCTTATTCAACTTGTTAGGGTCAAATTGTTTTCCTACAATTGCGGCCATCATCTCTACTGTATCGGTGAAACTTACCAGTCCTAATCGGCAGCCATCTTCCAAATCAATTATGCTGTAGCAAATGTCATCAGCAGCTTCCACCAAAAAAGCCAATGGATGTCGGCACCACGCATCTGAATTGACTTTAATTAGGCCCAATTGTTCTGCTACAACTTGAAAGGAACTTAGCTCGGTTTGAAAGAAACCAAATTTCTTTTGGCTCTTCTTCGATTTATCTCTTGTTGGAAAAAAGGCGGGGCATGGGTATTTAGTGAAGGCACCCAAAGTAGCAGCAGTTAACTTAAGACCATATTGCGCTTTGTTCAGTAGGCGAAAACCTTGTGCGTTGCCTTCAAACTTAATAAGATCAATCCACTGCGATTCGCTTAACAATGCTTGGAAGGTTTTTCCGTGCGGGTGATGCACAAAGTAATCGGACAATGCATCTTCACCTGCATGCCCAAAAGGTGGGTTACCCAAATCGTGTGCTAACGAAGCGGCAGCTACGATGGCACCAAAATCAAATAGCGAGAAGTCTTTATTTAATGAAGGGTGCCGCTGCAAAATTACCTCACCCACTTTCTTGCCCAGCGAACGTCCTACACTTGATACCTCTAAGCTGTGTGTGAGCCGGGTATGCACAAAGTCATGTTCTGGTAAGGGATGTACTTGTGTTTTGTCTTGTAGGCGCCTAAACGGATGTGAGAAAATGATTCGGTCATAATCCTGTTCAAAGGCGCTACGCGATGATTCGCCTGAGTCTGTTTTGGCGCCCGGCCGTTTAGAAGAAAGTAGCTGTTCCCAAGTCATCCGTCACTCCTTCAAAACGAGGTCAATACACATCACCGCTGCCAATATCAATAAACGAAGGGGATGATCGGCAGGCACATCATTGCTGATCTGTAAGATATAGTTGTCAGCGCTTGTGAACAATTCCTTGCCAATACCACTCCATCTTTTGGTAACGGTGGCAAACTCTTTGCCATCATTCGAAACAAACTTAAAATCCCAGCTCGTCCATTTTCCTTTCAGCATACATAAAGGCCGCTCGCTGCCATCCAGCACTTCAAACTTTCCACCAATTGAAAAGAACTTTTGCTTGAATTTTCCAATCAGTTGGTTTCGCTCGTCCAATACTTCAACGGACGAAAGAAAGAATGACACCCCCCTGCGCACTGTTAAAATCCGGAGCCCTTCGGGTGTTTTGATTTCCATGTTAAAAGGAGTCATCCGTTTGTAATCAGTAAAACGAAAAATCTTGGTGAAAAACCCAAGATTTTCTTCCTGGCACAATAACACAGTCTGCTTTGATTCGGGGTCAATTATATCAAAGCTGTTAGCTGCCTTAAATAGCTTCACATGTTCTTTAACGAAAAACAGATTTTTGTTGATTGCTTGATGCATAGAACTGAGATGGATATTGTTTGAATAGCGCTGCTAAGATACGGTAAAGTTTGGGCTGCTCTTGTAAGAATTCCGTTGGGCGTTCAAAAAAATTCTCTACCGCTACCGCGAAAAACTCCTCCATGTTTTCAAAAGCATATGCCCTGAAAAAATGTTTGTCATTTCCTTCCAGCCGGGTCATTTCCGAATAGGCATACTGTTCGAATGCTGTTACCAAATAAGGCTCAAAAACATCATACTCAGTTACTATCTTTTGCTCAAGCCAAAGGGCATGTGCGAACTCATGCAGCAAAAGATTGATGCCGTCTGATTTATTTTTCAGACCATGTTCTATTCCGCGCCAGCTAAAAACAATGGTATTAAGGCCAGGGTTAACTTCGCCCTTGTGTCTGCGTTGTGTAATGCTTGAATTATAAAAGTCTGTGTACAAAACAATACGATGATAAAAATTCAAGCTTTGTCGCGGCAAAAACAGCGTAAGTTGTGCAGCTGCGCTGCTGACAATCGATTTCATGGCACGCGTTACCTTGAGCTTATCGCGCGAGATGTACTCAAAACTTTCATAGTGCCGTTTGGCCATGCGCAAGAACTTGATCTTATACTGCCAGGGCAAAACCGTGTAGTAGTTGAATTTGTGATTGAGAAAACGATGAAAAATTGGGGCGTAATAAAAACGGAAACGAATTTCTTGGTAAACCCAAACGGCCAACCTTACCAAACCCGCCAGCAGCGCGCTCTTCACCCTAAATTCTCTTCAACAGCGATGACAGCGACACTGACTCTTGAATGATGCTCTTTAACTGATCAATGCCGACCCGATCTTGCTTCATGGTGTCTCGGTTGCGCAAGGTAACGGTGTTGTCTTGCAGTGTTTGATGATCAACTGTAACACAATAAGGCGTGCCGATGGCATCTTGCCGTCTGTAACGTTTACCGATAGCATCTTTTTCTTCATAGAAGCAGCGGAAGTCAAATTTCAGATTGCTGAAAATCTCCATTGCTTTTTCCGGTAGCCCATCTTTTTTCATTAATGGTAATATCGCCACTTTGTTAGGTGCAAGTGCTGGCGGGATGCGCAATACTACCCGGTCGCTTCCATCTTCCAATTTTTCTTCTTGATAAGCGGCCGATAGTATTGATAAGAACATGCGATCCAAGCCCACCGATGTTTCCACCACGTATGGGATGTAGTTCTGATTGTCTTCGGCATCAAAGTATTGAAGTTTTTTGCCAGAATATTTTTCGTGACTCTTGAGGTCAAAATCTGTGCGGCTATGAATCCCTTCCAACTCTTTAAAGCCCATCGGGAAATTAAATTGTATGTCGCAAGCGGCATTGGCATAGTGTGCCAAATTCAAATGGTTGTGGTAGCGGTAATTGGTGTTTCCAAGACCAAGTGCCTGGTGCCATTTTAATCTTTTTTCTTTCCAGAATTCATACCATTTTATCTCTTCACCCGGCTTCACAAAAAACTGCATCTCCATTTGTTCGAATTCGCGCATCCGGAAAATAAATTGGCGCGCCACAATTTCATTGCGGAAGGCCTTGCCGATTTGTGCAATGCCAAAAGGAATCTTCATGCGCCCGGTCTTTTGTACGTTTAGGAAGTTTACAAAAATACCTTGTGCCGTTTCGGGGCGCAGATAAATTTTGTTGGCGTCTTCCGCCACCGAACCCATTTCGGTAGAGAACATTAAATTAAACTGGCGCACATCTGTCCAGTTTTTGGTACCCGAGATTGGATCCGTTACTTCCAAATCGATGATCAACTGCTTCATGGCTTCCATGTTGCTGCTGTTCATGGCATCTTTCAGGCGGGTATTGGCCTCATCAATTTTCTTTTGGTATTCTAGCACCCGCGCGTTGGTGCTTACGAACATCGCCTTGTCAAAATTTTCGAAACGCTTTGCAGCCTTTTCTACTTCCTTGTCGATCTTGTCTTGCAACTTGGCAATGGCATCTTCCACCAACACATCGGCTCGGTATCGTTTCTTTGAATCTTTGTTATCTACCATCGGGTCGTTAAACGCATCCACGTGGCCGCTGGCTTTCCAAATAGTAGAGTGCATGAAAATGGCCGAGTCGATGCCCACGATATTGTCGTTGAGCATGGTCATAAACTTCCACCAGTATTCTTTGATGTTGTTTTTCAACTCCGCACCATTCTGCCCGTAGTCATACACGGCACTTAATCCGTCATAGATTTCGCTGGATGGGAAAATGAACCCGTATTCCTTGGCGTGAGCGATAATGTTCTTCAATAAATTGTCTTCTGTGGCAGCCATAAATTCGTAAAGATAATGCCTCATGGCGATTAGCCAATCGCTGGCGTTGGGAATTTGAAGGCACGCTTGGTAAATTAAAAGACGCTACGATTGTGAAGGATCTTAAATGTTCTTGGAATCCAGTGATTTCGTAGTCGCTTGAAGGGAAATGGTGATTACCACGAATAAAAACTACTAAGAGCTGCTTCAACTGAGGCACACTTTTACTACCTTGTGGTGTTATGGCTTTTGTGGTACGCAAAATAGGTTTAGCGGTGGCTATTTCTCCCACGGCTGTGGCGCTGTTGAAAGTGGCGTCTCGCCTATCGGTGCAATGGAAGGCCGAGCTGGTGTTGGTACATATCGGTAAGCAAACTGCCGAGGAGAAGGAACTGCTGGAGAAGCTATTACAAGAGGCTAACCTTTCTAGCATTCCGCACAAGCTTATTTGGCGAGAGGGTAGCGTAGTGTCGGAAATACTGGAGGTTTGTCATAACCAAAGCATCGATTTACTTATAGCCGGGGCTTTGAAAAAAGAGAACTTGATTCAAACTTATATTGGCTCAGTCGCACGGCAAATCATGCGAAAGGCCAACTGTTCTGTGCTAATGGTACAAAACCCGTCTGCGGAAGAGCAACCGATTCAAAGCGTGGTGGTGAACGCTGAAGAGGGCCCACATACAGAACTTGCTCTTCAGGCCGCTTGTAAATTTGCGCAGATGGAACATGCTTTATGGCTTCATGTGGTACGTGAGTTGAAACTGCTCGGGCTGGCACTGGCCGTAAATGAGCAACGCAATGAAGAGGAATATGCGGAGATCAGGCAAGAGTTGGTGCGTGATGAGATCGAACAAGTGGAGAAGATGTTGGCACATATTCCGCACAATGGCTTGAAAGTGAATATCAAAATGCTCTCGGGTAAATCTGGTTTTGAACTGGCTCGTTTTACCGAACGTAAAAAATCGCAACTACTGGTGGTGAGTGCGCCACGCGATCGGTTGATGCTACTCGATCGTTTGTTTCCGCACGACTTGGAATATATTTTCGGCAATCTACCCTGTAATTTGCTGGTGGTAAAATCGCGCGAGCATGAGTAAACTTACGCACCACGAGTTAATGATTCTACTGGTGCAGTTAAGTGCTATGCTCTTGATTGGTCGTGTATTGGCGGAGGTGGCTCGCAGGTTGAAACAACCGGCCGTGGTAGGTGAAATAGTAGCCGGCATTATCATCGGACCCACCGTACTGGGTATGTTACAGCCCGAATGGTTCGAAGCACTATTTCCTAAGGAAGCCCACTCCGGTTTTGTGTTGGCCGGTTTTGTGCAGGTGGCTGTGGTGATGTTGCTTTTCATTGCAGGGCTGGAAGTAGATTTGCATATCGTATGGCAACAGGGCCGGCAGTCTGTTATCACGAGCTTGTTCGGTTTAGTGATACCCTTTCTTTTTGGATTCATGTTTCCCTATTTCTTTCCCGATTTTTTTGGGCTTGCCGATAAGCACTCTAAGTTTGTTTTTGCGCTTTTCATGGGCACTGCCATGGCCATTTCGGCATTGCCAGTTATCGTGCGTATTCTTATGGATTTGGGATTGTTTAAATCGCGTATGGGCTTGTTGGTGGTTGCTTCTGCCATGATTGATGATGTAATTGGCTGGATTATTTTTTCTGTGATTTTGGGAATGATTGGCAAAGGCGAGGGGTCATCATTTCTCAACACCATTTTACTCACCATAGGCTTTACTGCTATCATGCTCACTCTTGGTCGTGGTGTACTCAACCGTCTGCTTCCTTGGATCAATAAAAAGATGGCGTGGCCGGGTAGCGTGTTGAGTGTGTCGTTGGCATTTTGTTTTTTAGGTGCCGCATTTACTGAATACATAGGGATACATGCCATATTTGGAGCCTTTATTATGGGCGTGGCCTTTGGCGACTCCGTTCATTTTAGCGAACGCGCCAAAGAAATAGTACATCAGTTTATTAATAATGTTTTTGCCCCGCTGTTTTTTGTGGCCATTGGCCTACGCGTAAATTTTATTATCAATTTTGATTTTGGCTTAACAGTGATCATCATTGTAATTGCTTTTGCTGGAAAAATCTTAGGCAGCGGCTTGGGCACTCGACTGGGGGGGTTCACTTGGCGCGAATCAATGGCAGCAGGTTTCGGGATGAACGCCCGTGGTGCCATAGAAATTATTTTGGGATTGATCGCCCTCGAAAACGGATTAATTGATGAGCGTGTATTTGTGTCGCTGGTTGTAATGGCTCTCGTAACAAGCATGACCAGCGGGCCGTTGATGAAATGGGTTTTAACAAATGATGGGTTGAAAAATCGCCTCAAAAATCGTAACTCGTAATCGTAAACCACAAAGGCACATGGTGCAGGCAACCGTTCACAATAAAAAATTTGAAATTCAGGGAGATGGTAAAAACGTGTTGATTGATCAACAACTTCTAGCTTGGGATTTACTCAAACTTTCAGATCGCCATTTTCACATTCTGCATGAAAATATGACCTACCGCGCGGAGTTGATCAAGAGCGATCACGGCACCAAAACTTTTTCATTAAAAATTAATGGTAGTTTATTTACCGTTAACCTTAGAGACAAGTTTGATTTGATGTTGGAACAAATGGGCATTGCTAACGCAGTAGCCAACAAGTTTAACAATTTGAAGGCACCAATGCCAGGGCTAATTGTTGACTTAAAAGTAAAGGCGGGAGACACGGTTAAGGCAGGCGATCCGTTGTTGATTTTGGAGGCAATGAAAATGGAAAACATGTTGAAGTCACCTGGTGAGGGAGTGATCAAAACCGTAAGAGTAAAAAAAGGAGAGAGTGTCGAAAAGGGTCACGTTTTATTGGAGTTTTAGTTATGGACATAAAAAGTACGCTGATCAAGTTTTTTAAGTTGGACAACCTCTTTAGTCACTTATCGGGTTATGTGGATACGCAAGTGGCACTGGTGAAGTTAGAAATCCGCGAGGAGGTTTCGCGCTTATTGGCACGCGGACTGATGGTAGCTGTCGCAATGTTTCTAGTATTTTTGTTTTTGGCTTTTTTTAGTGTAGGATTAGCTCAATACCTAAATACATTTTTTGCGAACTCTTTTGTAGGTTATTGGCTGGTAGCGGCCTTTTATGGCTTACCTTGCACTATTTTTCTGACCTTTAGAAGGGGCATCAGCAAAAAAATTGAGCATCGACTTAATGAGATGATCAGGCACAAAGAAGACCACGAAGCATAGTTATGGAATTGCTGGAAACACAAAACCCCGAACGCAGAAAGCTGCTGGAAACAAGCGAGCGACACAAACGCGAGTTGGAAAAAGAAGTGAAGCAGGTTTCGGAACGCACAGAAAAAGTGCTAAAAAACAGCTTGATTATTGGGGGGACACTGGCAATTACTTATCTGGTTGTGAGCCAACTGGGGTCGGGTAAGAAAAAAAAGAAGTTTACCAAAGTTAAATTTCAAGCCGCACCAAATGCACCCAATGCAGAAGCGAATGAAGAACACGAAATACTAGGGTCCTTTGCATCCATCACATCCCAAATTGCAAACACGGCTACATTAATGTTGCTCGATATAGCAAAGGATGCACTCACCGAGTTTTTGAAAACCCGTAATAAGGACAATGAAAATTCTTAAAACACTAGAGGACAGAAACCGGGGGGGCAAAAAGTCAATTGCCGTGCTGGTAGATCCAGATAAGGTTGAAAGCCCCGAGCAGTTAAACCCGTTGATACGCTTGGCGAATGAGAACTGTGTTGATTTTTTTTTCGTGGGCGGCAGTTTAGTAACTACTCCCAACTTGGGTCAGGTTGTTAAGCATATCAAAGAAAATGTCTCTATTCCAGTGGTGATCTTCCCGGGCAGTTCGCTGCAAATTGATCCTTCCGCCGATGCATTACTTTTTCTTTCGCTTATTTCAGGACGAAACGCAGATCTACTCATAGGCCAGCATGTGATTGCAGCGCCTATTTTGAAAAATAACAAACTTGAGGTGATGCCCACGGGCTACCTCCTGATCAACTCGGGTAGAACCACCTCGGTAGCATATATTAGTAATACCATGCCCATTCCCGAGGATAAATATTCATTGGCTGCGTGCACCGCCTTGGCTGGTGAGATGCTTGGTTTGCGACTAATTTACCTTGATGCGGGGAGTGGTGCAGAAAATGAAATCAGTGCCAAAATGATCAGCTCCGTGCGCAAAGCAGTCGGTGTTCCGCTGATTGTGGGTGGCGGTATCAACACCAGCCGGAAGGCGATAGCTGCGCTGGAGGCGGGTGCCGATGTAATTGTTATCGGCAATGCCCTCGAAAAAGATCCCAACCTGCTCACCGAAATTTCTGACAAGGTATATGACTGGAACCAGAGTGTTGCTCGCTGATTTGGTATTATTCCCTACCTTCGCGAAAATTTTGTTGGATTGAAACCCAAAAAAACGCTATCGGAACGCCTCACCAACAAGTACCAGTTGGTAATTCGAAATGAAGATAATCTAGCAGAAAAGACGTCTATCGGATTTACGTATGCCAAATTGTTGGTAGTAGCTGTTTCAGTTTTTTTTTTAGTCTTCATTGGCAGCCTTTTTCTTTCCAAAACACTGTTGGCAAAATGGTTTGATCCCAAATACGAAATTACCGAAAACAATAAGAAATTGTACGCGCTGGCAGGCAAGATAGACTCACTCTCTATTGAAGTGGAACGAAAAGACCTGTTTATCCAAAGCCTTCAAAAAATCTTAAGTGGCGACACATCCAGCGGATTTTCTGATCCAGCCAAGGCATTGAGGTCAGAGCCCGTAAAGGCAATTGGAGACATGAAGTTGACGGCTGCTGATTCGCAATTCCGAAAAGAAGTCGAACAATCAGAGTACTCGGCAGTTGCATACAAAAGTAAATACCGCGATTTACAGGGCGTATTTTTCTTCACACCCATCACTGGTTTTATTAGCGACAAGTACGACATAAAAAAATTGCATTATGGGGTAGATGTGGTGGCAAAAACCAATGAACCTGTAAAATGTGTTGCCGATGGCACGGTGGTGTTGGCCAGCTGGACACAAGATTCTGGCTATGTAATTGCCGTGCAGCATCGCGGCAACCTGGTGTCGGTTTACAAGCACAATGCCGGATTATTGAAAAAAGTTGGTAGTTTTGTGAGTGCAGGTGATATTATTTCAATTGTTGGTAACAGTGGAGAGATGACAGATGGGCCGCACCTGCATTTTGAGTTGTGGTACAACGGTAATGCACTGAATCCGGAGGAATTTGTAACCTTTTAAAGAATAGAACCATGCTAACTTCTAAAGAACAGAAACGTGCTGCTGACGAAATTAGTAGCTCAAGCAACGTAATTGGCAAAGGCACTGTGCTGGAAGGCAATATCGATACGTTTGGCAACATTCGCATCGAAGGGAAAATTATAGGCAATATCAAGTCTAAATCGAAAGTGGCCCTTGGTAACTCCAGTCATGTAGATGGCAATATCTCCGCCCAAAATGCAGATATTGAAGGAGAAGTAAAAGGCAAAATTGATATTGCGGAATTGCTCGTGTTGAAATCAACCGCGGTGATTCACGGAGATATTATTACTGGTAAACTGGTATTAGAATCCGGTGCCATATTCAACGGTGGATGCAAAATGGGATCCGTAAAGGAATTCAAACACTCAGAAAATGGTATGAGACCGACTCAGCAAGAGGTGCGCCTAAATTAAACTCGTTTCGCTTTCAGGTCGTATCCTTTTATTATCCAACCATGTGGACAACAAATTTTTAAAGTATAGCGGACTTGGCATTCAATTGTTAATTACTCTTGGGGTGGCAGCTTACATCGGGTTGACTTTAGACCGATTCTTTCAATTCCAATTTCCCGTATTTCTCCTTTCATCTGTGCTGCTTTCGTTTGTTGGCATCATGTATCAATTGTACCGGACACTGAATAAGGAAAATGAAGATCGATCGGGTATTTTTATTTTTTTTCTTGACGGTAATAATGATAACTCTTCTGCTCGGGTGGGGTGCAATGCTTTTTGGTGATCCATCTCCAACAGCGACCAGAACCATATTGATTGGTATGGCACTAGTTACAACTGCGCTATTTATTTTTTTGAGGAGAATAAAGAACAAAACCAATCGTGAAAATCAGTTTGCGTTGGTAACTTTTTATATGCTTTCGATTTTTTTGAAATTCGTTATGGCAGGTGTAGTGGTATTTATAATTTTAAAAT
>JBJTHA010000291.1:0-4863 GCA_046094265.1 Cytophagales bacterium | reverse complement strand
CCAACTCCAGCCCTGCAACGGTGTTTGTGTGGTAGGGGCCCACTTGCAGGTAGGGCAGATCTTTTATTTCAATTTGCCAGGCATCATCGCCAAATACTAAAATATCGAGCGTGTCTTTCGGGTATTTCTTTGTAATTAATTCCGACAATGCCATTGCCACCGTTTTGGCTGGCGTAATTCTATCTTCTCCATATAAAATCATGGAATGCGAAATGTCAATCATCAACACCGTGGAGGTTTGTGTTTTGAACTCGTTCTCCATTACCTCCAAGTCATTTTCCGTCATCAAAAACTCATCGAGGCCATGGTTGACTTGTGCATTGCGCAACGAGTCAGTCACAGAAATGTTTTCGACCGAATCTCCAAATTCGTACTCACGCCTGTCGGTAGTAGTTTCATCACCGCGGCCGCTGTGGTGTGTTTTGTGCTCACCGCTCTTGGTTCGTTTCAGCTTGCCAAAAATTTCTTCGAGCGCCCGCTCGCGTAAGTTTTGTTCTGCCTTTGCTTTGAGCTTAAATTCTCCTTTCGGGCCTTCATCTGTGATGTAGCCGTTTCGCTTCAGGTCTTCAATAAAATCGCCTATGCCGTATCGCTCGTTGGTGAGGCCATGCTGTTTATCTACCTCGGTGAGCCATTGGAGTGCTTCGCCTATGTTGCCTGCGGTGATCAACACCAACTGCATAAATACACTCAGCAAACGCTCGAAATCGTTTTTTTGCTGATCAGGTGGTGGTGTGTATTTTGAAAATCGATGACCGAGCATTTTCTAAAACTTAAGATTTCTAATTTAAGACTTTAAAACCTGATTAATATGAAGAACAAATGTTGAAAACTTGATTTACTGCTAAATAACCAAATAATTGATCAAACTGTTTTTGCACCACTCTTTTCTCACATTTTCAAAGCCCCGAAAAAAAAGGCTTCTAGCCAAGGGGCTTTAGTATTTTTTCTTGTTTGATTTGGTGGTGGTTCCATAAAGAAAATCCCAAAAAGGCGATGTGACGCCAAAAACCGCTTTTCCATTCTTATAATGATGAACGCTGTGGTTTACCCAAAGCCACTTAAAAATATTTTTGGGTGGTTGGTGTGCGTGAACCATGTAGTGTATTAGCAGGTAATATGCATAGCCAACCATAAAGCCTGGCATAAACGAAAATGCGAAGTCACCGATTAACAGCCTGAAAAGCAGTAACAGCAATGTGCCAATAGTGATGCTCGCTACGGGCGGCATGGCCAGCCTTTCCTTGTCTTTGGGGAAATCGTGATGTATTCCGTGAATGAGATATTGTGTTTTTTCGCGCCATTTAGTGTAGGTACTCATGTGGAAAATGTGCCGGTGTACTTGATATTCCACCCAAGTGAAAACAACAAAACCAGCTACAAACATGGCTGAGGAAACACCGACCGATAAGGACGTGTGGGTAAAGCTCCAATACAATAATGCGCCAGAATAAATAACGAAAATACTAACCGGTACACCTATGTGTGTGCGCGTGAACTTTTCGATGAAAGGGTTTTTGAAAAGTTGTTTGGTTCCTTTATCGTGGGGTTTGATATTGGCCTCCATACTTCAAAATTCTATTGCAAATCTAGTCGCGGCCAAAAGAAATGTCAATAAAACCACCGACTAAAGAGCCGATTTAACGGCAGCTTTTTCCAAAACCTTTTCGTAGTAGTTTTCGTACAAAGGCAGAATTTTGGTGATGTCAAATTCTTTGGCACGCTTAAGGGCGTTCTCTTTGAACCTGGGCAGGTTGTTCTTGTCGAGCACAAACAAAGACTTGCGGGTCATGTCTTCAATATCGCCTACGTTGCTTAGAAAACCTGTTACCCCTTGCACGTTTAATTCAGGCAAACCTCCGGTGTTTGAAGATATCACGGGCACTTCGCACGCCATTGCCTCTAAGGCGGCCAATCCAAAACTTTCTTTTTCTGAGGGCATCAAAAACAAATCTGCCACTGAAAGTACTTCTTCGATGGCCTCTTGCTTGCCCAAAAAGCGAATATCGCTCGTAATGCCTAACTCCTGGGCTTGCTTTTCAGCTTTGCTGCGTTCAGGGCCATCGCCAATCATCAACAATTTGGCAGGTATTTCTTTGTGGATATTGTAAAATACATCCACCACGTCTTTAATGCGCTTCACTTTACGAAAATTGGATGTATGCACGATCAACGCTTCGCCATGTGGGCAAATAGCTTTTTTGAAATGATCTTTTTTTTGTTTTTTGAATTTCTCTAAGTCAATAAAATTGGGTATTACTTCGATCTCATTCGTGATTTTGAAGAACTGGTATGTGTCACGTTTCAAATCTTCTGATACAGATGGTACCCCATCGGACTGATTGATGCTAAAGGTTACCACCGGCTCGTACGAAGCGTCTTTGCCTACCAGCGTGATGTCTGTACCGTGCAGCGTAGTGATGAAAGGGATGTAGATACCCTCTGTTTTTAATATTTGTTGGGCCATGTATGCAGCCGAAGCGTGGGGAATAGCGTAATGAACATGCAATAAATCTAGCTTTTCGTTTTTCACGACACTCACCATTTTGCTGGCCAATGCCAACTCGTATGGAGCATATTCAAACAACGGATAAGAACGAAAATCAACTTCGTGGTAGAAAAGGTTTTCGTTGAGAAAATCCAAACGGCTAGGCTGGCTATAGGTAATGAAATGTACTTTATGACCTTCTTTTGCCAACGCCTTACCGAGTTCCGTGGCCACTACACCGCTTCCGCCAAAAGTAGGATAGCAAACTATGCCTATGTTCATGTGTTGCATTTTTGTTTTCTTTTAAACCACAAAACCTTCTATTTGGTTTCAAGCTGTGTGGTTGGATAATTTAAAATGGACTGGTATATCACGTCTTGTATGCGTGGACGGATATTGGCATTTACTATTTTATTGTTCGTCATGTCGGGGTGTACACGGTTCGACAAAAAAACATAAATCAGATCAAACTCAGGATCAACCCAAATGCAGGTACCCGTAAAACCTGTATGGCCAAATGTTTTTGGAGATGCATAAGCGGATGTGGGGCCATTGGGTTCATTGAGCGCAGGCTTATCCCAACCCAACCCACGCCTGCTGGTTTCAAATTGTTTTGCGGTAAATAATTCTAGCGTTTCAGGCTTCAAAAATTGGTGGCCACCGTAGTGCCCTTTTTGCAGCCACATCTGCCCGAGTTTAGCCAAATCGATAGCATTGCCAAATAAACCTGCGTGGCCCGCCACCCCACCGTGCATGGCAGCCCCTTGGTCGTGCACGTAGCCAATCAGTAATCTTTTTCTAAAAAGTTGGTCGTTTTCTGTAGGCGCTATCATTGTCGCTGCAAAACGCTCTCTGGGTAAATAACCAAGCGTATTGGCACCTAGCGGATCATAAAAGTTTTGTTGTAAGAAATCTTCCATAGGCTGATTCAATATCTTCTCGGCAAGGTGCTGCAACATGTAAAAACCCATGTCGCTATACCGATAGTCAAATGCGGTGCGGTCGGTTTTCTCTCGCACCTTTGCCCGAATGATCCATTGCCAAAGGCTGTCTTTCATGCTTTTGTGCGCGAACAAACTATCGGTTACGGAATAAGGATAGTCGTTGTTTTTTTGGTAGCTATAATATTCAGGCAGCGGCTTTCCGTCTTTTACAGTTTGCGTCCAAAACGACAGGTAAGGCCAAAGCCCTGCTTGGTGTGTTAGAATATCCTTAATGGTGAAATCTTTTTTGTTCGACTCTTTCAATTCAGGTAAGTACACCGATATTTTTTTATTGATGTCGATGAGGCCTTTTTCATACATAAACATCACTGCTTGCAGGGTGGCTGATACTTTTGTTACCGAAGCTAGGTCGTAAATGGTTTCGTCTGTTACATTTTTTTTAGTATCGTAAATGAGAGAGCCCACACTTTGTTCATACACCACTTTGCCTTTGCGCGCCACCAACACGTGGCATCCTGGCGTAGCACCAGTATCTACCGCTTCTTGCATAATGGATTTTATTTTAGTTAAGGTGTTCAAATCCATTTTTGCTGATTCAGGTTCGGCAAAACTAAAGCGGTCTGTCGTTAACGTTTTTATTCCTGTAGGTGGAAAAAAAATATTGGCAACATTCACGGGTAGTGTACCTTGGCTGCTGATAGCACCAAAAATTATTTCAGCGGCAGCTTGTTGGGTTTTAGGTTCATCAGTAAAGGCAGCCAGCACAACAGGTAGTTCTGCAAAAAATTTTAAATCCTCGGTATAGCCAAAGCTCACCAAAATAACACGGTGATGCCGCGACAACTTTTTTACGATCGGGGCTATCTGCAATATGAAATTTTTTGATTGCGGAAACAGTGTAGCCACTACTACATCTTCGCTGATCTTAGAAAAAATATTTACAGTGTCTTTCAAGGCGGATATGCTTGTGTGGTGGAAGCCAACATATTTTGAAAGAGCGTGTGTGAAGGGATTATGTTCGACTTCCCCAAAAGAAATGCTTGCAAATTTTTGATGGTCTAAATGCTGAATTGGAATGGTGCCTTCATTTTTTAAAACGGTAATGGCCGACTTTGTCATTCTCTCCACCAATAGTCTTTTGGAAGGTGAGTGCAATTTTTGGATCAAATTTTCGCTATTTGCCAATTTGTTTTTTGCAAGTCCCGCGTTATACTTTGCAGAGAGGATTTTTTTTACAGACACATCCAGCTGTGCTTGCAAAACTTTGTTGCGCTTGGTCAATTTTACAATAGCCTTAATTGTTTTGGCTACATTAATGGGGTTAATTAGTACATCATTGCCTACTATAAAGGCAAGTTTCGCAGCCTCAACCTCTTTTCTTTTTTTACTCAAATTCTTTAGGTAGGGCAATTCGCAAAACGTGAGCCCGTT
>JBJTHA010000290.1:0-7320 GCA_046094265.1 Cytophagales bacterium | reverse complement strand
ATTTTAGTGTTGATCCTTGCAATATTCATGATCAGCAAAATGGTGAACAATGGTTCACTGATTGAACTAAAACAGCGCGATTTCGAAGACATGGTGCTTGCGCGCGATGTGAAAAAGATTACTTACGTGACCAACGAGGATGTGGTGGAAGTTACGCTGAAACCGGAAGCCATTCAAAATGCTAAATACAAGCAGGATATAGAAAAGAATTCAAGTCCGTTGGGTTTAAATGTGAATGGACCACACTACAAATTCAAAGTTCTTAGCAAAGACAAGTTCATTGAAAAATACGATCAGCTCACGAAAGATTTTTCGCGTGCCGATAAAATTGATGTGAGCACCGAAGAGCGGCAAGATTACACCAATTTATTGATAAATGTAGGTTTCCTCTTCCTGCTGGTATTTGGTTTTTGGATGTTGATGCGAAGAATGACGGGTGGCGGAGGACCAGGTGGCCAAATATTCAATATCGGAAAATCCAAAGCTGCTTTGTTTGATGCCGAAAACAAAGTGAAAATCACCTTTGCGGATGTGGCTGGTTTGGAAGAAGCCAAGGAAGAAATCAAAGAGATTGTTGACTTTTTGAAGTCGCCACAAAAATTCACCAAACTTGGTGGAAAAATCCCCAAAGGCGCTTTGCTCGTAGGCCCTCCGGGAACAGGAAAAACGTTGTTGGCCAAAGCAGTAGCCGGTGAAGCAGGTGTTCCTTTCTTCTCGCTTTCGGGATCTGATTTTGTAGAGATGTTTGTGGGTGTAGGTGCAGCGCGCGTACGCGACTTGTTTAAGCAAGCAAAGGAGAAAGCACCATGCATTGTTTTTATTGATGAAATTGATGCCATTGGCCGCTCGCGCGGAAGAGGACAAATGCCAGGTGCCAACGATGAGCGTGAGAATACACTTAACTCATTGTTGGTAGAGATGGATGGTTTTGCTACAGACAGCGGTGTGATCATTTTAGCAGCTACCAACCGACCTGATGTACTGGATTCTGCGTTATTGCGACCTGGTCGTTTTGATCGCCAAATTAGTATCGATAAACCAGACATTGTAGGCCGCGAGCAGATTTTTAAAGTGCATTTAAAGCCAATCAAAATGTCTAAGAATGTAGACATTAAAAAATTGGCGGCACAAACACCTGGCTTTGCTGGTGCCGAGATTGCGAACGTTTGTAACGAAGCTGCATTGATTGCCGCACGCAGAGACAAAACAGAGGTTGAAATGCAAGATTTTCAAGATGCCATCGACCGTGTGATTGGTGGTTTGGAAAAGAAAACAAAAATCATTTCACCAGAAGAAAAGAAAATTGTGGCCTACCACGAAGCCGGCCATGCTGTAGCGGGTTGGTTTTTAGAACATGCCGATCCGTTGGTGAAGGTGAGCATTGTGCCGCGCGGTGTAGCCGCGTTGGGTTACGCACAATACTTGCCTAAAGAACAGTTCTTATACCAAACCGAGCAATTGACAGATGAAATGTGCATGACCTTTGGTGGTCGTGCCGCGGAAGAAATTGTTTTCGGTAAGATATCTACAGGTGCACTAAGTGACTTGGAGCGTATTACTAAAATGGCTTACAGCATGGTAACAGTTTATGGTATGAATAAGGAGATTGGCAATATGTCTTTCTACGATTCGAAGCAATCAGACTACACCTTCAATAAGCCCTATTCCGAGGCCACTTCTGAGCGTATTGATAAAGAGGTCAAAAAGATTATAGAATCTGCTTATGAGCGTACCAAAGACTTATTGATACATCACCGCGAGCATTTGGAAATTATTGCCAAAGAGTTGTTGGAAAAAGAAATCTTGTTTCAATCTGATCTAGAGCGATTGATTGGGAGGCGCCCATTTGCAGGCCAAACTACCTACGAAAAATTTACAAATGGCACTCCTGAAAAGCCGCAAGAAGCCCCTACGCCAGAGCCCGCGGATGAGGTGAAATAACTTGAGTCTGCACTAACTGCTTGAAAGAAGGTATCCTGAAAATGGATGCCTTTTTGTTTGGCATCAAAACAAAAGATAAAAGCAAGAGTTAACGCATAGGCTCGGGCACTTTGCTCAGTGAACGCTACAGACCGTAAAATAGCCTAGTTGCCAGGATTATACTGCCGTTCTACACTCTTTAATACATCATCTTTATAAAAAAGCACATCTTTGAATTTGCCTTGGCAATATAGAGCTGCTTGGTCTGCAAAGTGCAGACCCTTCGGATTATTGTTCACTCCACCGGCAAGTAACGATTTTGCTTTGATGCGCTTGCCAAATTCAACCACTGCCACAAAGCTATTTCCCACATAGCCGTACATCTTTTTGGTTCCTTCGAAACGCCTGCTTCCATAAGCAGCCAATGAACCCCAAAAAGAAGATGTCATTGCCACGGGCAAACTAGGCTTGCTGTCATCGAACGTCTCATTGATTTTTCCGGTTAACCGTTGAAACCGATTTACTTCGCCCCAGCCAATTTGCCAAGTACCATAGTCGCGTTTCAAATCCTCAAGTACTTTATTCAAAGCATTTACTTTCGCGTCATCGGATGTATTTGTCATGGCTTCAATAATGTCCCATTGTCCACCTACTGAAGTTACTTGTTGCCTCAATTCCATGCCCCAAAAAATTGCCAATGTGGTGGGCACAGAAGTAGTGCTGTAACTTCGGTCCCATTTTTCTAGCCGTTGAATTGGATCCTGTAACTTCAAACGCAAAAGTTCATTACCCTTAGATTGCTTTGCGTAAGCAGATAACAAAGAAGGAATGAGCCTATCAAAAGCCGACAGGTAAGTGTCGTAAGCGGCAGCTATCAACTTATCAAGAGTAAAAGCTTTTTCGCGCGATAACACCCGAACGGCATTCGTGCCCCTTGGATTTTCAGCGTCAGGGCACATGTAGAGCGGAAATTTCTTCTTATCAAACGTATTCGGCCCTGCGGCTGTTACCGGTGTGGAATTACAATTTTGCAACCAACCTGCGGCAGGATTAAGAAACTGCACGGTTTCGTTAGAGGCATGAATCCCTCTCCAATCTACCAACGGGTTGGTGCCATCCAACGGTTTGCTAAAATCAAATTGTGTGTTTCGTTTTGGCACGAAATTGCCATGCCAATAACCGATGTTGCCTTGCGCATCGGCATACACTGTGTTGTTTGATGTATTGGTGCGTAAGTCGAGTGCTCTTTTAAAATCAGCCAAGTTCTTCGACTTGGTACGTATGAAAGATTGCGTTAGTGCCTTGATGGGTTCTTGTAACATCCTAATACTTAGCCATCGGTCGCCAGCTTTCGAAATCACTGGCCCCCGGTGGGTATGATAGACAGTAAACGATTTTTTCTGCATCACATTGTCTTTTTTCACCTTCAACGCAATAGATGAAACTTTCATGGGCTTGAGTTGTTTCCCCACTTGATATAAAACTGAATCGCCTTTCTTCACGATCTTCTCAAGGTATTCATCAATTACATCGGCTTGGCTGGTGGTGTGCATCCAGCCACAGTATTCGTTAAAACCTTGGTAAATGAAAAATTGACCCCATGTTACTGCACCATAGGCATTCAAGCCTTGCTCACTCACCATATGAATCTCAGGTCGAAAGTAAAATGAAGTGTGCGGATTGATCAGAAACAAAGCATTACCTGTGGCACTCTTGCTGGGTGCAATAGCAAACCCGTTGCTGCCTTTAGGTTCTGGTTCAAAACCATCATCGTTGTTAACTTCTTCTATTTTAATGGACGATCCATCCCCATAAAAGTCTTTCAGCTTCGCAACAGAAACAGCTTCAATATCTCCACCTATACTGCCCTCGCTGAAGAGCAACGCCATCCAAGGCTGAAAGCGCCTCAGCAACTTTGGTTTTACTTGCGGATGGGTGTGCAAATAGTAGTTGACTCCGGCCGCAAAAGACTCCATCAGTGGCTTCATGTCTGAACCTACATTTTGGTAAATCTTACTTGCCCACGCACTGTCTTGAAATAGCCGCACGCGTAAGTCATGATATAATTTTCCTTCGCCTTCTACTTCGGCCTGCCTACCCAAAGCAGTGATGTAATTCATTTCTACCCTTTCAAAGTCGTCTTCGCATTGCGCGTATAAAAAGCCAAACACAGCATCTGCATCAGTTTTTCCGTACACATGAGCAATGCCCCACACATCGCGAATAATCGTTACATTGGCGGCCTGCGTCTTCCACGCCTCTACCTCTTGTGGTGTAAACGGCTGCGCCATACTGGTGACTGACAAAAGCCAAAGTGCAATTATTCTTATCATGTGTTTACGTGATTATTTTTCAATTTACACTCAATCAACAAATCAAAAGCACAATTTGCAAGCGGGATTACACTAAAATGAACTTACTTTACGCCTAAGGGGTTTTGCTGAGTTGTTTCCATACTTTTTAAATACATATGTCGAAATCGCGTGTTACCATTGGCCAAGTGTTTAAAACAATTATTTGGCCAAGAAAGAAATTATTGTTTGTCGGGCTGATCCTCATCATCATCAGCCGTGCCGCAGGATTGGTGCCCCCGTGGGCTACCAAACCTTTTATGGACGACATTTTGGTAAAGGGTGATATGGAAAAGTTGCCCATGCTTTTGGTGATGGTTACCGGATCGATATTGGTGCAAGCGGCTACCTCCTATTTGCTCACTCGCATCTTGAGTGTTGAAGCACAGCAACTCATCTCTCAGCTTCGCTCAAAGGTGCAAAAGCATTTGCTTCGTTTGCCGATTCGCTTTTTCGACAACCAAAAATCGGGAGCACTGGTATCGCGCGTGATGAACGATGTGGAGGGGGTGCGCAACTTGGTTGGCACTGGTTTGGTGCAATTGATTGGTGGCATATTGACAGCGATTATCTCGGTGGCATTTTTGATTCGCATCAATCCGTGGATGACTTTATTCATATTGCTGCCAATGGGTGTTTTCGGACTTGTAACATTAAAGGCTTTTGCCTACATCCGCCCCGTGTTTCGCGAGCGTGGAAAAATAACGGCAGAAGTAACTGGACGCTTAACCGAAACGTTGAATGGAGTGAGGGTAATTAAAGGATTTAACGCAGAGTCGCAAGAAATAAAAGTATTTGAGGCCGGTGTTGAAAAGTTATTTCTGAACGTAAAGAAAAGTCTTACTTCCACCAGTTTAGTCACCAACTTAGGAACGTTTTTAGTGGGTCTTGCTAGCGTAGGCATTATGGCACTAAGCGGCCATTTCAAACTTACAGCAGGAGACTTTTTGCAATTTACCTTGTTCATGGTATTCATGATTGCACCCATTGTACAAATGAGTAACATCGGCAGTCAACTCACGGAGGCTTTTGCCGGATTAGACCGCACCGAAGAATTGATGAACACCCCGGCAGAAGATGATGGTACCGAGCGCACTATTCAGTTGGGAACAATTAGAGGTGATATTGAATTTAAGGATGTTTCATTTGCCTATGAGCAAGGCAAACAGGTACTCAAGAACATCAGTTTCACGGCACCGGCAGGTTCAGTCACTGCCTTGGTGGGCACCTCGGGCTCTGGCAAAACTACCATTGCAGGTTTGGCCGCCACCTTTTTAAATCCGACCTCGGGTTTGATTATCATCGATGGATTGGATCAGGGTAAGGTTTCTCTTGATAGCTACCGAAGCCAATTGGGCGTGGTGCTACAAGACGATTTTTTGTTTGAAGGCACTATTCGCGAAAACATCCTTTTCCCAAGGCCAGCTGCCACCGAACAAGAACTGCAACAGGCGGTGAAGGCTGCTTTTGTAAACGAATTCACCGATCGATTTGAGCTAGGCTTAGATACCGTGATTGGCGAACGTGGTGTAAAGTTATCGGGCGGGCAGCGGCAGCGGATAGCCATCGCACGGGCTATACTAGCCAATCCCCGCATTTTGATTTTAGACGAAGCGACTTCTAACCTCGACACAGAAAGTGAAAGCTATATTCAAAACAGTTTGAAGACATTGATGCAAGGGCGTACTACGTTAGTGATTGCCCACCGCCTCAGCACCATCCGCCAGGCAGACCAGATTTTGGTGATTGAGGACGGTCGCATTGAAGAACGCGGCAAGCATGAAGCGCTAATTGCGAAGAGAGGCAGGTATTTTGAATTGTACACATACCAAGCGAGGATTTAAAAAGCCACTAATCAAATTGCAATGTTCACCATGATGAAAAGGTAAAATATGATTTCCTAAAAAAAAAAGAAGCTACAGCCTAACGTCTGAATCCGAACCCGCACGAAA
The DNA here is from genome assembly GCA_046094265.1 of Cytophagales bacterium. Lineage (GTDB taxonomy): Bacteria > Bacteroidota > Bacteroidia > Cytophagales > Cyclobacteriaceae > ELB16-189. Next base: position 1,097 of record JBJTHA010000290.1, on the reverse strand, counting down.
AATGTATGGCTCCAAAGAAGAGACAATAAAACCATAACCAAGTCGAAAATTCGCAGGACTGGCGCTTTTATTGCCCCTCACCTTCAATGTTGTTTCAAAATCCAAGTTGTTTTGTTCAAGCCTTTTTTTCCTATTTCCCTTCACTTTGGAGTAATTTTTCAAAATCGATTGTAAGCAAGGGGTCTTTGGGACGTTTTGCATTTAAGTCGTAATGATTTCCACTTTTGTCAAGTATTATATATCGGGGAATCGAGTTTATTTCATACAGTAACAACAAATCAGACCGCGTGCCTACTCTATAGTGGTGGAATCCTGACTTTAAATCGTATTTGTCAAGTGCTTTTTCCCATTTGTCATTGTCATCATCCACAGAAAGCATAACAAAAACAATTTTGTCGTTATATCTTTTCTGTAAATCCTTTGCAGCCTTAAATTCACGAAGACACGGCCCACACCAACTTGCCCAAAAATCGAAATACATAATTTTTTTTCCAGTATATGTCTCGCGAAGCGAATCGAATGCTTTTTCACCCTTTTCTCTCGAAAAGTCCTTGCCTCCCGTTTCGCGATAGATAGCAAATTGCAGTCTTAACGAATCTTCACCGCCTAGGTCTTTAACAATTTTCTCTTCCAATGGAGTGGTTTTCAAAATATCATAACTATCCCAAAACAAAGAGTCAAACGGAATGAGGGATAACGCATCTCTACTGAGATCCATTTTCATAAATGGTCTGACATTGCTTTCGATCACCTCTGTCGTTATCATTTCAATATGAAACCAATGATTGTCTCCTTGTACTTTTCCATCTTCTATAAAATGATAAGGATAATAGAATTTACCAAAGGGGCGATAGTAAGCACTTGTGCTAAGTGTGTCATTTGGAGTAATTTTCTTATATTCTGTTTTTACAAACGCGTAATTATCAGTTGTAATAAATAGCTTACCTACGACACGAGCGTTATACCTTATTTTGTATAATACGCCTTTTAAAGACATCGTTGAATCCAAAGATTTGTAACTAATCTCGAATACCTCTTGCCCATCATAAGTGGTAATTCCATCTAACATTTAATCATAATTTCCAACGTTTTTCAAC